>DYLV01000040.1 GCA_020721925.1 Leptospira biflexa | reverse complement strand
TAGACCGCCGGAAAAACTTCCGCGTATCCTGAAAATAATTATACTCCCGCTCATTAATCTTCATCTTCACCCGATGTTTGATGATCCTTTCGCCAGTTTTTTCATCGTAACGCTTCTGGTACTCAATCCGTCCTTTGTCGCGCTCGTATGCTTCGTAATTTTGCATCATTTTCCTCACTGCGCGTAGAACGAGTTCTTCCTTCTGGTGCTTCGTCTTTTCTTCGGCTTCCGTTAAAAGCGCACTCACTTCATCACACATCACATAGGTGGTCTTGATATTCATCATACCCTCCTAAAAAAAATATCCTTCTACCAATTAATACGATGGAATCAGGAAAAAGATAAAATTTTTTTTGAAAAAAATGTGTGTGGCACATCCATGCCTCCATCCGCAGGAATATGTAATCGTGAAACCTATTCCAGAATATTTCATTCGAAGCGCAATGTACAGGTATAAGAGAAAACTGTGTTGATAATCTTTTCAATAAATGAAAGTAATTTGTTGAGATTTTCCAAATTATCGAGTAAGATAGCTAAATAAACTTTTTCTTAAAAGCTCTCGCGGGTTGGCATCTGAGAGGCTTTTTTTACTGCACTCTTTCATGCGCATAAAAAAGAGCACCGATTTTAGCAGGTGCTCTTTTGCGAATAAATTTTAAATTAAAAATTGAAACTACTTTTTGTCCAGATCTCAATTCTTCCTTGCGTGCACCACGAGTTTGTTCGGCTTTTGCTCCTTAATTTCAATCGAGAATCCGAATTTGTCGGCCTTCGCCATCAGCTCCTGTGCAAGGTCGTGCGTTTTGCCTGCGAATTCAACTTCGATTTTTGCGGCAGTTCCAATCTGGCCTCTCGGATAGACCTTGTTCACCCCTCGCACACGTCCCTGAATGGCATTGCGAAATTTGGTCATGTCGTTGAAATTGAGGCCGGAGACCGTCATCATAATCATCCTCCCGGTGGCCGATTTGAGGAACTGTCGGGTAATCTGGTTCATAAAATCGCCGGAGACGAATTTTCCTTCGTCGTCATTTTTGCCGAGCATGTTTTTGCTTCCGAGGCAGTTCATAATGGCGTTTTTCGAGGCAGTATCGGGATCGATGTGAACGCCCGGAGCATTGTGCACTTTCGAGGCGAGTACGCGGCCGGTATAGTCATCAATGGCCTTGAGCATGATGTTTGCCTGCTTCGATTTCATGTTTTTGGAATAGCCTGCAAGCGCTCCCGTCTGGTCAGTGGTACGGCTTGTTCCGATGATGATCACTTCTGCGCCTAAATCATCGAGCAGGAGATCCTGTACGTCTTCTCCGATTTTGCCATTAAGCGCCTTGCCCATTCTGGCGCGCTCTTTGCGAAGCAGTTCGGCGGTCATTGCCGAATCGACGAATTCAAATCCGGCATTGCCCATAATGTCCATCATCGCGTGCTCGGTGACCGTTTCACCCGGATTTTTATTCTGGCCGTCGAATGATTCTTTTACCAATATCATAAATTTCGGTCTGCCGTAGTTTTTAAGCGTTGCTTCAATGGTTTCATTCACTGCGGCGGGATATACCTCGCCTTTGATGGTGACGAAGTATGCATCGCTTTCAGCATATTCTTTCACGACTGTCCAGTTGCGCACCATGCCGGTTGATTTTGCCTCTACAATGGATTCAACAAGCGCAAAATCCTGAACGAGCGAACGACCCTCGACGGTGGTTCCGAGCTTCGATTTTACAAGTTTGTTCATGGCATCGTCAATCGCCCGGTCGCGGGCCAGAGCTTTATCGCCGTCGAAAATCGATGCGATTCCGGTCGCCTCGCCGACCATTTCATTGTTTACGGGAGTTGACTGTTGACGTGCCGATTGTCTGCTCCCACCTCCGCAATACATCAAAGATATGGCACAAAAAACGGTGCATGCCACGAGAGCAATCCCTTTTTTCATAATGCGTTCTCCTTTTAATAATCTGATGGTGAAGATCAATAAAAACAAAGGTTGCAAAAACCCCATGCCGATTTCCCGGCAGGATTAACTGGATAAATATAATGATAGTTGAATGGAATAGTCAAACTATTTTTTAAAAAAATTGGTCGGGAAAAGGCCGGAAGGACGGATATAATCTCAGAAATTGGAGGGATAGAAGCCGCTTTGTGTTTGACAATTATGAAAATATGGCGTTTAAGGAGATAGCGCGAATTTTTTCGGAGAAAAATATGGCAACCGATATCCTTCAGACGATAAAACTGGAAATCAGCAAAGGCTTTAAACTCATTCCCTATGAACGCATTGCCCTGCACAAAATACTCGGATTGAAGAAATCGCCTGAGGGTGTTAAAATTCTCATAAGCGATGTGTATAAAGACCCTCTTTTCAGAGAAAGCGCGCTTTGTGAGTTGAAAAACCATAGCGGTGATGAAGTAAAAGCGGTATTCAGGGAGCTTCTTTTTAGCAATATTTCCCCGGCTGAAATAAACCATGTCCTCGACTATTTCGAAACATTTGCGGGAAGCGATGATCTGCCTCCAATTTTGAAGTTTTGTGAGAAGCATCTTGTCGATGAAGACCCTGCAATCGTTCTACGGATATGCCGTGTGCTGGGAATTCGGGGTGGTGCGAACCCGGCAGTGAGGGATTTTTTAAAGAAGCTGGCGAAAAATTCTAATGGAAATTTCCTCGTGCGCTCCGCTGCCGTAATTGCCGGCGCTTTTTTCGAGGATGTTTCTCAATCGGAAGAGCTTCTTCGGGAAGGGAACGAGGAGATAACCCGCGCGGTGTATAAATCCCTTGCAATTCTGGCGGAGAAAATACTTGCACAGACGAAGCTGGCGAGAAAGGAAGATGACCAGATGTTCACATACAACCCTGATGCGGAGGATAAAGCAATAATCGAGATCAGGGTGCTCCTCGGGAAAATGACGGTGCACTTTGAAGGATATTCCGCCAGAGTTAAAACTGAGTTCATCAACGCCATGCTTGCGAGCAATCACAGAGAAACGCTCATCTATGTTATGAAGGCGCTCACGGCAGGCGACAACGAACTGACGGAAAGCATTCTCTACGCAATATATGCGAATGTGGACAAACTCCGCGATCCCGACCCGCTTTTCAGAAGCCTTATATCGCTTTCGGTGGAAACTCCGCATCAGAATGCCATCATCGTCGAAATTTTCGAACGCTATTTTACCGCTCTGCCTGAAACTCGAAAAAACGCGCTGATGCGCGATAAGATATTCAATTACCTCATTGTGACTCTGGATACGTTTTTCGAGGTGTATCGCAAGGAATTCATGATTACGAGCGTGACGGAAAAAGATTTTCCGGAAAACTTCCAGCAGGTGCGCCGATACATTTTAGAGAAATACAGCCCGGAGATCAAAAAGCGCATCATCCATTATCTTCGCAATCAGGATAAAATCGTAATTCACCGCATGCTCGAGGAACTGTCAGAACGCGTTCCGTTTATGTCTACTGAGGAAACCAGCGAATTTTCCATGCTTCTTGAGATTTTGTACGATGATGACCCGAAATCGCGCGGGCTTTCTGCAATTCGCCTCGAAGACATCAATTTTGAGAAAAAATATCTTCGAGATCGCATTGTGAGACTCTGTGAAATCATCGGGCGTCTGGGCCTTTCCGGCGCGGCGGCTTCGCTTGTGAAGATATATAATTATGTAAAGAAATATGTTGATGAAGACATCGCCGATGCAGTTGCAAAGTGCCTTTCAGTGCTGAACTACTCGTATATGCTCGGTGAACTGGAGATTATGCTTGCTTCAGGGGAAATGCACGATCATCAGAGGGGTATCATGCTGCTTTCGCAGTTTTCAGATTCCCGTTCGCTCAATATCCTCCTGGATTATCTCCGTGAGCGGGCGGATCAGTCCACCGACATCGTACTGGAAATACTTGAAATGCTTCTCAGAAGGGATCTCCATACCAATGTGACAGCGGCGGAAACATTCAAATCGGTTATTGAGAAAAATCAGGAGCCTGAAATCATCTGTCGGGCAATTCTCTGTCTGGGGCGCTGCGGAATCGACAGTGATCTGGAGTACCTGGATTCCATTTTCCGAAAATTCGATAAAAATGAGATCAAAGAGGCGGTTGTGCTTGGAATGGGATTTATTGTGGAAACTTCCATGACCTTCAATAAACGCCATGTGATAGGGTATCTGCAGGCATACCTCAAAGAGCCGGGTATTAAAATACGCATTTATGCATGCGCGCTTCTCATTGGGCTCGGGAACCGCGATGCACTCAGGGCGATGAGGGATATGATGATCATAAAAAATAAAAATATTCAGCGGGAAATTCTTTTGGTGATGACAAATCGGAAGTCGGTCGAGTTTGCGTATTTTCTCATTTCACTTCTTAAAGAGGATTATGGAATATCCCGCGACATTATTGCTGCACTTAAAGTTCTTCCCGATGAAGAACTCGGGGAGATTGACCATTTTATTGTGAACATCTTTAAAAAATTCGAAACCCCGGAAGTGGAACTGCTTGAAGGGAGCAGAACGCTGAAGTCACTCGATGATGAGCGCAATGTGACATCGGTGGAAAAAAAGGCAATTGCCATTTTAATTATAGAGATATCTGGATTTAAAGAAATGCTGGATACATCCGGTATATCCGGGACGGCGGTACTTCTGGATACACTTCGTGAATGTGTTCTGGAAGAAATCAGCCTGTGTAAGGGAATTATATCGACGATCGGAGAGGAAATGGTGGTGGCATATTTCACCGACGCGAACCTCGCGTGCCAGGCGGTGATGCGGATAAAGAAGAATCTGGAGGATGTCAATCTTCGCAGATCGCTGAAGGAAAAGATAAATCTGCGCTCCGTGCTGATATCGGAAGAAAAAAAATTCCTGAAAGGTGAAATGATTTTTGTGGATGCACGGCAATACGGCATGCGCGGTGATATTCCTTTAAAAAACAGAAATGTGATGGATGACAAAACCCGCCTTGCCGTCAGGGAAAATTACCACGTCGAGCCCCTTCCTGAAGTGCTCTTCCCTGATGCGATGTTCTGGAGTGCGCACTTTGAACTGGTTTGCCCCGTGAATTTTCTTTCCACTGCAGAGGTGGTTCTGAAAAAATTCATTGGCGAAGAGGAGGAGCGAAGGAAAATTCAGCAGCAGATTGAAGAGGAATTGCGCAAGCAGAAAAAGGGACAGCTGAATCCTGCTGCGGTGGCATACGCACAGGCGCTGGAGAATATTGGGAAGATTCTAAAAAACGATTTAAATGAGGTGAATAAATATCTCCTCAAACGATCCAGCGACAAAGAACTGATCAATACCGTGAGCAAGATGCTTGCGAATTCCTATAAGCGATATATCGTAGAAGTTTCAAAGATCATTATGGAATAAATCAAACGGACATATCGACCGTCCTGTGCTTGATTTCCGCCATGCCGTTTTTCTTGAAATATTCATATTCGGCAGGAGACATGAATCGCATTTTTTCTAAACCACGGGCGGAAGATGAAAGCCTGCTTTTTTGTGTGTTGCAGGGAATGTTTTTCACGCGCGAAAGGATGAAATGAAGCCCTCCGAAAAAAATCAGCATGCCGGCAAATCCTGCAACGGCCGCAATAATATCGGTGAAAGCGATGCGTCCTGTAGAATGAAAGCCGAAAAACATGATAAGTGCAATTACGATAACTGTGATTGCACCCGCAAGGAGCTTTAGACCTTTTCTTCGATTTGCATAGAGGCAGTGTGTGCAATAGCCGAAAGGGATTTCTGTGACATCTGTAAATCGCGTGATGATTTTCTGATGGACTCGCCGAATCTGCCGTGTTCCCTGAGTGAAATAATCGCTTCGCACTTCTTGTGTTTCCGGCTCTTCTTCCCGTGCGCGGTATATGACAAACACATTATCGGTTTGATTGCCGCAGATAATACACTTTTCCATCCCAATGCTCCTTCTCTATTGATTTTTAAACCCTTCAAAAAAATACAGGAACCTCTAAACTCAGTGAATAGCACATTCCATTGAGCGCATAAAAAGTTACCCATACCGGGAATCAAGCTCTTTTAATAATTAATCTGATATGTGACCTGTGGCGGATCGCTCTGTCAAGAAAAGTTGCCATGGGTGATACATCCCCCCGCGCGGATGATCCAATTCTGGAAAATGAATGTTTTGTGAAAGATTGCCCATGAAAGGGATGCTGGACGCTGGTTGCTGTATGCGCCTGTGGAGTCATTCATCTGCGAGATAAATAATGCAGGAAGGGGATTGCGCACAATGCCCAAACAATGCCATCGCGGATGTGTGCAGTCCTTATCTTCATTTGATTTGACAGGCACCCGTGGAAAGGAAGGGGATCTCGATTCGAGTAAAAATTCGTAAGCACTTCTCTTTTTACGGTGCATGTAAAACCGGTGAAGCGTGAAAAATCCCATGCGGTGCGAAAGGGCGCCTGTCAAAAGGACGCCGAATTTTGTATGTGCATAATAACCTTCGGAATGAGATATCCTTCTATATAGTACGATGAAATCATCAATTTCATTGAATTTTTCTGCAATATTTCTATTGACAAATACCCCCCCCTTGCGGATGATACACCCTAATTCTCACAGGAGGTAGAACAGGTGGCGGTTAAGATTCGACTTCAGAGGGCAGGGAAAAAGAAGATGCCCTATTATAAAGTGGTGGCGGTTGATAGCAGAACGCGCAGAGATGGAGCGGTCATAGATACGCTTGGTCGGTATCAGCCGATTGTGGATGGGGACCAATTTATTGTGGATGAAGCAAAAGTCATCGATTGGTTAAAAAAGGGAGCTCAGCCTACCCATACGATTGAGCGAATGCTGAAAAAGAGCGGCATCTGGAGCAGGTATACATCAAGATAAATCCTGTGGGGGTTCGCGATGGATTACAAGGACCTTGTGGAGTATATGGTAAAGTCTCTTGTCGATCATCCCGATCAAGTCGAAATTCGGGAAATTGAGGGGGAGAAATCGACGATTCTCGAGCTCAAGGTAACGAAAGAAGACATCGGCAAGGTAATAGGAAAGCATGGGAGAATTGCGCGTGCAATTCGCACAATCATAAACGCCTCAGCGACAAAATCGGGCAAAAGGGTGGTGCTGGAAATCCTCGATTAAGCCCGGGTTTGCGGATTAACCTTCAATCGGTGTTATCAAACGGCGCATTTTCTATCCGGCGTTTTTTTGCATCCCTGCGCGGCGTTGGGCGGGATGCATTGGGAGCTTGTATATCGAGAGTGCGAGCACAAAGAAGCGATGTGCATGACCTGATCCGGCGAGGCTGGCACAGTGCGTGCGTAAATTGTGATGATATCACCAGGGAAGGGTTTGAATACACCGGATTATCTGAGAATAGGGAGAGTACTTCACGCCCACGGGCTTTATGGGCGACTTAAAATTTACCTCATCACCGATATTCCTGCCAGATTTTCACCGGGGAGTGTGATATACGGTTTGAGGGGCGGGAAGTACGAAGCAATGACCGTGTCTGAGTTTGTTCCGCAAAAAGGGCGTGTTGCGCTCATTGCGTGTGAAGGATTGGATTCTCGAAATAAAGCCGAGCATCTTAGAGGAATGGAGCTTTTTATTGGCGGCAATACCGCTTCAGCGAAACGGGCAACCCTCGAAGAAGGTTCTTTTTATTATTATGAATTGCTCGGCGTGGAGGTCTATCTGCAGGGAAGTAAATTCGGCCATGTTTCCAATATTCTCGAAGCGGGAGCGGGTAATATACTGGTGATTGCTCGACTGAATGGATGCGAGTGCATGGTGCCATTTGTCGATGAAATGGTCGATACCTCACACATCGGGCAAAACAGAATTGACATAAATCCCGTGGCTGGTCTTTTTGACGTTGAGGAAACTACATGACCGCATCGGGTGTTTCTGGTGTATGCGGTGCTTTTACTTTTACTGGAAGCGCGTTGTGATATCGTTTACGATCATCACATTATTTCCGGAGTTTTTCGAAAGCCCCTTAAAAAGCGGGCTTTTGGGCAGGGCAATACAATCGAACAAAGTGGTTGTGAACCTTGTCGATTTGAAAAAATACGCGGGCGGATGGCACCGCCGGTGTGATGATTATACCTATGGTGGCGGCAGCGGGATGGTGCTTCGATGCGAACCGCTGGCGGCCGCGCTTGATGCGGTGAAGGGCAGCGCAAAGGTGGTGTTGACGAGCGCATCGGGAACCTTGCTTACGCAGGAGCGTGTGAGGACGCTTTACGGCGAGAGCGCGCTTTGTATCATCTGCGGTCATTATGAAGGTGTTGACCAGCGCATCGTCGATGAGTATGTGGACTATGAAGTTTCAATTGGCGATTTTGTGCTTTCAGGTGGCGAATATGCGGCTCTTTGCATCGTGGATGCTGTTTCGCGGTATGAACCGGGCTTTATGACCAATCCGGAATCGCTTGTGGAGGAAAGTTTCGAAGGGGGACTTCTCGAATATCCGCACTACACCCGTCCGGAGGAATTCAGGGGAAGGAAAGTGCCGCATGTGCTTTTAAGCGGGCATCACGGCGAAATCGCACGCTGGAGACTTGAAAAAAGGATTGAAAAGACGCGGTCGGTGCGACCCGACCTTTATAGAAAATATTTATTATCGACGACGAAAGGAGAAAGCGATGGATCTGAGAAGAACGATTGAAATGGAGGTCAAACCGGTTGACCGCGAAATAAATTTCGAGATTGGCGATACTGTGCGCGTGCACTATCGGATTGTTGAAGGGAACCGGGAGCGTATACAGATATATGAAGGAATCGTCATCGCCATAAACAATTCCGGATTGAGCAAATCCTTTACCGTGCGGCGCATTTCCTATGATGTCGGAGTAGAAAGGATTTTCCCCCTGTATTCAACGCGGATCGCAAAAGTCGAGGTGGTTCGAAAAGGCAAAAAGCGCCGCTCCAAGCTGTATTTTCTCAGAGAGCGCCGTGGGAAGGCCGCGAAACTCCGCGAAGACAAAGGTAAGATGTTTATTCCGGAAACGCACGAAGAGCGAACGGAAGAAGTCGCTCCCCAAACTGAAACTGCTGCGGAGACCAGAGAGTAAGATCGCGGGTAAACATTCTTCGTATTTTTTATAGGAGCGTGTATGGCTCCTCACTTCGATATTGAACGCAGACTTCTTGCAGAGGGGAAGCGGGTTATCGCCGGTGCCGATGAAGCCGGAAGAGGGGCTCTGGCGGGACCGCTTTCAGTGGGTCTGGTGGTATTTCCAGCGGAAATCATTTTTTCGCCGCCCTGCGATCTTACCGAATCCGTAAGGGATTCCAAAACGCTTTCACCCAATCAAAGGCTCATTGCGCGCGATATCATTACGAAGCATGCTTTACATTCAGAAGTTTGCCTTCTCAATCACCGCGTTGTTGACATGCTCAATATAAATGGCGCTACCTGCCATGCCCTGAGAAATCTTGTCGCGCGATCGCGCATCGCAATCGATACTGTTATTTTTGATGGAAGATTTTCATTCGAAATCGGCTGCGAGTTGATTTCTGTCGTAGATGGCGATGCGCTGTGCCTTTCCGTTGCAGCCGCATCGATTCTTGCGAAAGTCCGGCGCGATGAAGTGATGGAAAAGATGGATGCCTATTATCCCGGTTATAGGTTTGCCGCGCATAAAGGCTATGGAACCGCCGAACACCGGCACAACATTGCTTTGCGGGGTCCCTCACCCATTCATCGACGAACCTATGAGCCGGTGAAAAGCATGATCGATGTATGAAAAACTTTCAGTGATATAGTCATAAATTTGTTTCTGTTGTATAACAAATAATGCGACATAATATTCAAAAAACTTTAAAATCGCTTGCCATTGTGGAGCGTTTTGAATATATTTGTGAAATGACATGCGATGGAATGAAATTATTCCGCGCATATGTAAAAAAATCATTCCAATATTGTAGGAGGGGTTTAATGAAGTCAAAAATGTTCACGATTGCTGTTGCGCTTCTCATGATGGGCGCGCTCACGGCACCTGCTTTTTCACAGGAGCTCACCAATGATGTGGTAGTGATCAGGGCTGGATGGATCCCGGCGTATACAGTGAGTTCTGATGTTGAAGGTAGTAAAGATGCTGAATTTAGCGGCTTCGGGATCATGGGTGAATACAATCTCAACATGAATCCAGTGCTCATCGGGTTTGGAATCGAATATCAGCGTGTTGTTGATGAAGGTGAGGATGGAGCAGACGATACAACTGCAGGATTCCTGATTCCGCAGGTGACGGCGAAGTTTATGGCTGCAGGCGGTTTCTACCTCGGCGCGGGTGTGGCAGGGAAATATCTCATTAACTATGATCTTGGCGGCGCTGAAACCAACAAAACCATCGATCTCTGGCTCAATGGCGTCATTGGCTACATTGCAATGATCTCGGACGGCATCTATCTGGATATCATGGGACGCTTTGGATATAATCTCACCAATTCCACCTGGGAGGAAATTGAATCTCAAAAGAAGAATGTCGACTCGGCATACGACATTGCGGTCTATGTCGGCATTGGCTTTAAGTCTTTCGGAACGGGGCTTTAACAGTCGTAAGCGATTTCAATACCTGTATTGTTGAACGCTGGCCGCCTTTAGGAGGGCGGCCTTTTTATTTCTTCAGCGCCCGCATTACCATCTCGTACTCGCCTCTGGCATTCCAGAATGAATACCCGCAGGCGCCGGTATTTTCTGCCGCACGAATTTGAATGAGGATGTAGTCTGGCCCCCATGTAGGCGAAAGCAAATTAAATGCCTGCAGATACGGGCGTATGAAAGCATTTTTACCGGCAATCATTTTCGCACGCGCAATGCTTTCGCTCACCAGCAGGTCAGGAAGCCTGTCGCGCGAAGCCCTGGTTCGATAAAAAGTGGTTCCGAAATGCGAAGGATATACCATAGGGCAGAGAACGTCGGCATGTTCGGCGATTGCTTCGAAATCCTGCCCGATCCTGTTGCCGAAATGATACCATCCGGTGATCCCGTACACATCGACGCTTATGGGCACGGAGATTGTTTTTTTTGCAAGGCGCAGAAAATCGATGATTGCTTCAGATTTGAACATTGACGTATCTGTGCGATGGCGAAATCGGCAGCGCTCGATTGGTCCGTCGGAGGGAAATCGGAGATAATCGAATTGTATTTCATCAAATCCCAGCTGCTCCAGTTCATAGGCGAGGGAAACGACGTATTCATGCACAAATTTGGAGTGCGGATCAAGCCAGAATTCACCGGCATTTCCCATCCAGCTTTTACCGGTTGCACTGTCGGCAACGGCAAAAGCGTTGCCAAAAGCCCTGTAGAGATATTTATCTTTGAAGACGACCATTCGTGCGATGGCATATATGTTTTTCGCGTGGAGCTTTGAAAGGATCAATTTCACATCGAGGGGTTTTCGGCATGCGCCTATCTGCTTTGCGGTGGTGTTTTGCGTGGGAAAGAAAATTGCGCCGAAATCGTCTTTCATGTCGATGACAAGCGCATTCATTTTGCAGAATTCGGCAGTCGCAATGAGACTGTCGAGGTTTTTGCGGATAACATGGGGATTTGCATACAATGCGTTTTTACCGGATGCGTTTTTTCTGTTGGGAGGTATGGGCCGTGCATCGAAGGGATGGCGGATGCGTACGAAAAGCGGAGGATACGCATCGTTGTGGGTGATGAGGAAAATGCCGATGGTATGTGGGTGCAACGATTGTTGTAGTATCGCGTTTAGCTCCTTGTGAAGATGCGTTTCTCCCTGCCCGGTGATTTCGTAAATCAAGCCGCCGGCGCTTGCAAAAACTGTTCCTTTGTGATCTGCAATATCGTGTATTTCGATTGGGCTTTTAAACGCCGCTTTCTTTTTCCATTGCCCTGAAAGCGCGCCGATTGAAAAAAGATTGCCGGAAAAGCTCATCCCCATCAGTGCTCCGCCATTCGCTGATGCGGTGATGGCGCCGCACTCGTCATAGAAAGATAGCGTGCGAGAATATTTTTCAGCAGGAAGGCCGGATGAAAGCGAAATCATTGAGTTTCCGCGAATGAGAAACACTCCGCCGTAGGAAGTTCCCGCTAAAAGGGCATCAGATGTTCCCGAAAATGCGAGGGAGGTAATGTAGTGTTTTCTGAGAAGCGGAGGTACCGAAAACTCTTTCCAGTTCAAACCGCTGCTGGATGAGAAATATACTGCGTGTTTTGTTGCAACTGCAAGGCGAGATGTATTGTGGGGGTGTACGGCAAACGCAGAAATTTTTCTGAACCGCTTAAAAGGAGTCTGATACATTGTCCGCTCGAATGAAGCGGCAGGGGAGATATTGTGCCACTGTGCGTCTTCTTTCTCCCTTTTATATAGGCCGCTTGAATAGGTAGAAAGATAGAGCGTGTGCGCCCTGTCGGCAGTGATGCGCAACGGAAAAAATTTATTGGGGAGCCCATCGGAAAAGTCTTCAAATGTATTGCCGCTATTTTTTGATATAAAAACGCTGTTTTCGGAAACTTGCAGTACTGTGATGTTGCGGGATGAACCGAAGGCGGCACCGCTGCAGTTTGAAAATAAAATAGGAAAGGCGAACAGCGTAAAGATTAATATACGCTTTTTGCTAATATGTTTTTTTATTTGCATAGCTCTTTAAATGTCTCTTCATTGCGGATGAGGTACGCGTATCCCTGTTCGGTGAGGAAGAGCTGGCGGTTGTGCGCGAATTTTTCTTCCACAGTATTTGATGATATTATGGTGTAAAAATACGCGCGGTTTTCGCCATGTTTCGGTCGAAGTATTCTCCCCAGCCTCTGTGCTTCTTCCTGCCTTGAGCCGAATGTGCCGGAAATCTGGATTGCGACATTGGCATCGGGGAGGTCGATGGAAAAATTCGCCACCTTCGATACCACAATGGTGTTGATTTCCCCTTTGTTGAACTTGCCGTAAAGGGCTTCTCGCTCATGGACGGGTGTGCTTCCTGTGATCAGGGGGAGTTGGAAGCGATTCGCGACTTCCTTTAATTGTGAAATGTATTGACCGATGATGAGAATGCTGCTTCCTGCGTGCAATTTTAAAATTTCTTCAATGATGTCGATTTTCCTGAAATTTTCCGATGCGATGCGAAATTTGTCTCTATCGGATGCAATTGCATAATGTGCCCGGAGCGATTCTGGAAGTTCCAGGCGTATTTCCGTACAGAGCGCTTCGGCAATCCATGATGATTTTTCCAGCGTCTTCCATGGCATATCGAATTTCTTCGGGCCGATGAGGCTGAAGACATCGGTTTCAAGGCCGTCTTCTCGGACAAGGGTTGCAGTTAAGCCCAGGCGGCGTTTGGATTGGATTTCGGAAGTAAAGCGGAAAACCGGCGCGGGCAAAAGGTGCACTTCGTCGTAGATAATGAGTCCCCAATTTTTCATCATAAAAAGATTGAAGTGCACAAACTCTCCGCGCTTCTCGCGGCGATAGGTGAGTATATGGTAGGTTGCGATGGTGATGGAACGGATCTCTTTTTTTTCGCCCGAGTATTCTCCAATCGTTTCTTCTGTAAGCCACGTTTTGTCGAGGAGTTCCTCTTTCCATTGCCTGATGGCGACGGTGTTGGTGACCAGGATCAGCGTTTCGGTCTTAAGAAGCGCCATAATGCCTATGCCCACAATTGTCTTTCCAGAACCGCAGGGAAGCACAATCACGCCGCTTCCTCCTTCAAGTCCGCCGCCTCTATAGAACGCGTTGATTGCGCTTTGCTGATATTCACGAACAGTGAATTGTTGCCCCCGCCGCGCTATTTCTCGAAGGCGGATATCACACGAATCGCCGTCCGCATAGCCGGCGAGATCTTCAACCGGGAAACCGAGCTTGATGAGCGACTGCTTGATATGACCGCGCAGCTCCGGTTTGACTATCACGGAAACTTCAGTGATGCGATCCCCCAGAAATGGCTTCACTGTTTTATGCGCCATTATTTCGCTTAGTATGAGCGGCTTTTTGCTTGTGAGGATTAATCTGTCATCTTGTTTGATAAGCTTCAATATTCCGTAACGCTGAAATTGCTCTCGAATGGTGTTGATGACAAGTTCCGGCAATTCATATCGGGAATGTTGCTTCAATGATGAAAGGACTTCCTCGAGAGAAAGCCCCATAGAAGCAGCGTTCCAGAGTGAGAGTGGCGTGATGCGATAGGTGTGTATGTGCTCGGGACTTTTCTCAAGCTCCGCGAAACGGGAAATCTCATCCCGCGCGTGTTCGAAATCTGGATTGTTTACTTCAAGAAGGAGAGTGTTGTCGCTTTGAACGATGACCGGTTTAGACATGCGTTTATCTTTCTTTGAATTTTTTTCCCAGAAGAGTTAATTCCCTTGTGAGGCGATACGCGTATAATGGCTTCGCGATACATGCCACCAGAAAGCCGAAGGGTCCGTAGGGGAGTGTTATGTTGAGCTTTACGCTGATGTCGGTTGTAGTTCCTTTTTCAATAATTGAATACGCACATGAGTAGCTTTTTAGTTTTCCTTTCAATATCTTCAACTCGGCATAACGATGTGGTACTGAGGTATATTTTAGACGGGAATCGAATTGCATAATGATAAAATCCAGAGTGATGTCGATGATTTGAAGTCCGGTCTCGTTGCGGGCCAGTCTGAAATTGCTGATTTCGCGTTTGAATTGGGCAAGCTTCTGAACGCTTTCAATTGATTCGAAAACGTCCCGGGCGGGCGCGGGTATCGTTTTTGTTTTAATTATCGAAATCATTGTGATGAATACCCACTCAGGGGAAATATCATTCGTTGCGCCGACCAGCGCTGTGTCAAGCGTAATTTGATTTGGTTGGATAATGAAAACTGAATTTTTAAATATGTTAAAAGATGGAGTGCTGAAGTATAATTTTATCGATGAAAAATAAAAATTTCTTGCGCTTTAGCGTACTTCAGGAAAGAAAACATCCCGTGCAGAAAAATGGCTGTAATGTCGATATGCAAAAAGTAACTATCAAACTGCGTGTGCTGCCCGGCGCAAAAATGCCGGAATACAAAAGCGAAGGCTCGGCAGGAGCAGATATTTTTGCGTTTCTGGAAAAGTCCATGCGCATTGAACCCGGCGAGACCGTGTTGGTGCCTACGGGGATTTTTGTTGAACTGCCGGAAGGGTTCGAAGCGCAAATCCGACCGCGCAGCGGTCTTGCGCTGCAGCACGGCATCACACTTTTGAATACACCGGGCACCATTGATTCCGATTATCGGGGTGAAATTAAAATCATCATGACGAATTTCGGCAAAGGACCTTACGTGGTTGAAAACGGCATGCGGATAGCGCAGATGGTAATTACGCGGGTGTGGTATGCTGATTTTATTATTGTTTCCGAACTTAAAGAGACAAAACGCAATGACGGCGGTTTTGGCCATACGGGTATCACATGAAAGATAAAAAAGTGAGAATCATTCCCCTCGGTGGATTGAATGCCATCGGGAAAAACATGATGCTTATCGAGTGCGGCGATGATATGCTCATCATCGATTGCGGTATGATGTTTCCCTCTGAAGACATGCACGGGGTTGACCTCATCATACCCGATTTTTCATACGTTGAGAAAAACAGCGCGAAAGTTCGGGCACTCATTATTACGCACGGCCATGAAGACCATATAGGAGCAGTTCCCTATCTTTTACAGAGAATCAATGTTCCGGTGTATGCCACGCGCCTTACCTGCGGACTGATCCACAGCCGCCTTGAGGAAAAAATGCCTGCGGCAGCGGTGAAATTTATTGAAGTGGCGCCGCGGGATGTGGTTCATATCGGCGAATTTGTGGTGGAATTTATTCGGGTTAATCATTCGATCATCGATGGGGTTGGTCTGGCAATAACCACTCAGCCGGGCGTTCTCATTCACACAGGGGATTTCAAAATAGACTTTTCGCCCGTTGACCGTGAAGTAACCGATCTTGCCCGTTTTGCCGAGCTGGGTGAGAGGGGAGTGCTTTTGCTTATGTCGGATAGCACCAATGCAGAACAAAAGGGGTTTACGAAATCGGAAAGTGTACTTGTGCCCAAAATCAGCGAGATTTTTGCTTCCAGCAAGGGGCGTATTTTCGTTGCGACGTTTGCATCGAATATCAGCAGAATTCAGCAGGTGCTCGATATTGCGCAACGGTACAATAGGCGTGTGGTGGTTTCCGGGAGTGCGATGCATAAAAATATTGAAATTGCACGAGAACTCGGCTATCTTACACACAAAGATGGGCTCATAGTAGAAATAAAAGAAGCGGAGCGAATTGAAGATAAAAAACTGGTTGTGCTCTGCACCGGAACTCAGGGTGAGCCAATGTCGGCGCTCACGCGCATGGCGGAGGGTACGCATAAAAATTTTGCCATTGGGCAGGGCGATACCGTTATCATTACCGCGTCGGTGATTCCAGGAAATGATCGCCTTGTGAACAATGTGGTGAACTCACTTTTACGGCTTGGTGCGGAAGTGTACTGGGAACATGATGAGGACATTCATGTTTCAGGTCACGGTTCGCAGGAGGAATTGAAGCTTTTGATGTCGCTCACCAAACCGAAATTTTTCCTGCCCATACACGGTGAGTACCGCCATCTTAAAGCGCATGCAGAGCTTGCGCGTTTCCTTGGCACAAAGCAGGCGAATGTGGTGATAGCACAAAACGGTGATATCATTTCACTCACCAGAAAGACAATTGCGATTGAGGGAAAGCTTAATTTACGCGAGGTATTTGTTGATGGTGATTTAATTTTTGACTTTGAAAGCGGAGTTATCAAAGAGCGCCATGTTCTCTCAAAAGAAGGAATAATTATTATCACATGTGTGGTATCACGTCGAAGAATTATTTCCGGGCCGCATGTCCAGATGAAAGGATTTGCCACGCAGAAGGATGGGAAATTCCGCGAATCCATCATCGCATTCGTCGAAGAGCATGTGATGAAAATGCTTTCTGATGAAGCACGCCCAAAGGAGATACAGGATTTTTTAAAAAAAAGCATAGGCAGTCTGGTGTACCGGCTCTCGAAAACCGGCCCTCTTGTGGAAATTCAAATAATCGAGGTGTAATATGGAAATATTTGCGGTTCTTTTTATCCTTGCGTCTGTGCAAGCGCTTGCAGAATTTTTGCCTGTGTCATCATCGGGACATCTGGTGCTGGTGGAGCATCTTCCATGGATTGAAGAAAATATGCGCGCCATCGGAGAAGGGCTTTTGCTTTTCATCAATGTGATGTTGCATGTGGCGACGCTTATCGCAGTGGTGATTTATCTCAGGCGGGATATTGTGTATCTGGCAAAAGGCGCCTGGTCTTCAATTGTTCATCGCGAGATGAGTTCTCCGGATCTTCGCACCGTCATGTATATCATAATCGCCTCGGTGCCTGCAGGCGTCATCGGCGTGCTTTTCAATCATCAGATTGAATCTTTTTTCTCTTCGCCGAAATTGGTTGCCGAAATGTTGATTGCGAACGGCCTCGTTCTTCTCTCAACAAGATACGTGAAAATTGGGCAAAGATTTATCGCAGAGGCAGGAATTGTGCGGGTAATTATCATTGGTCTATGCCAGGCAATCGCGATTGTGCCTGGAATTTCCCGTTCTGGACTCACCATCACCGGTGGTTTTTTTATGGGACTTGAACCGGTGGAGGCGGCGAAGTTTTCTTTTCTCATGGCCATTCCGGTGATTGCAGGAGCAGGGCTTCTGGAAGGCATTAAGATTGCGAAGGGGGGATTGCCAGATGGGCTTCTCGTGCCTCTTGTTCTTGCCATGACAGTGGCAACCCTTCTTGCACTGGCGGCGCTTCATCTGCTCATGCACTTTGTGCGGAAAATCCAAATTGACGTGTTCGGGTATTATACCATTGGGGTGGGAATCGCGGGGCTGGTGTATTTTTCTTTGTGATGATTGTTATCTAAAAAAAAGATTGAATTGCAATTCGCACCGAAGACGGCCTCGGGTATCGGGGGCTAATGATTTCACATCTGGCGATGATGAAGAAGATGAGCAGCACCTGTGAAACGACACTGTGCTAAACAATCCGCCCTCGAATGCCGACAATAAATACCGGGAAATAGTGCATCCCCTCTTTTGCCTCAAAAAACCGGAGAATGAGAATTGGGTGAAAAAACTACACAGAAAGAAGCGCGCCGAAGAGAAATCGAGGGCGTGATTCTGGCTTTAAGCGGTATTGTGCTTTTGGCTGCCCTTGCGAGCTTTAACCCGCACGATGCGCAGAAGCTTGTGGCGGGGAGGGGGGTGGCAAACCTCATGGGGCCTTTCGGCGCATGGCTTGCAAAACATCTGCGTGGCGCGTTCGGTATTCCGGCTTTTTTTCTTCCCGTCTGCCTTGGACTTTCGGCGTGGGCGCTTGTCAAAGAGGGGGGATTGGGCCAGATAAAAGAAAAGCTCGTCGCGCTTGTCTATCTGGCAATGGTGTCATCGCCGCTCCTTGCGTTTTTCTTTCACACAACAACCCCTGAAAATGCGGGCGGCTGGATGGGAGCTCTTTTTGCCGATTTTTCAAAACAGCTTTTCGGCATATTCGGCACGAGCCTGCTTGTACTTGCGCTTAATATGCTCGGACTCATCCTTCTTGGGATTTTTTCGATTTCGGGGCTACTGCAGGGTATGAAGCGGGCGAGGCAACCGATCCTTTCATCCTTTGAAAAAACGAAGTCGGTTATCGGGAAATTTCGCAGTCACAGAGCCCCGCTCAATAAAATCGAGGAAGCAATTGAAAAAAGGAAAAACGGCCGCCTTCCATGGATCACCAAAAAGAAAATTGTTCAGTATGGAAATACTCACATGCGTCCTGTTTCATCCTTCGATGGTCCAGTGAGGCTTATTTCAATGCAGAATCCCGTATACGATGGCACCGGCGGCGACGGCTATTCGTATCATCACTACCGAGAAGCCGAACACTCGCTTTTTAACACCGCGCATAACAAAGGGGATGATGATATATCGAAATCTTCCGTCTCCCTTCTTTCTCAACCCGATCCGGAGTGGAGCTTATGTGTTCCATCCCGGTCGGTGTGCGATGCGCTGAGTACGGTTTCATTGAAGGAAAATGCCATTTCTCCGACGATTGCAAATATTCACATTGAAGAAGATAGTGCACGATTGCGTGGGAGCGTCAATAAAGAGATATCGTCGCAGGAGAATGCAATCTATGATCTTGACGATGGCTTTGAAGATGAAACTTCCGATGACCCGCCCATTGCTGTGTGTGATGATGAACCCGCTGGAGAGTGTGAGTCGGCAGAGATGCCTCATGTCTTCGATGAAATCTCGCTGACGAAAGAGTATGCACTTCCGCTAAAATATTTGGTATTGTCCCAGAGCGCGGATTCTGAAACATTTCAAAGTGAAATACGACGCAATTCCGAACTTCTGGTCAATACACTTCGTGATTTCGGGATCGAGTCGCGGGTTGTGAAAGTCAACCGTGGGCCGGTCATTACGCTGTATGAAATGCAGATTGCGCCTGGTATTAAAGTAAACAGAATCGTCGCGCTTGCCGACGATATTGCCATGGCGCTTGCCGCATCGCGCGTGCGTGTGGTGGCGCCCATTCCCGGAAAATCTGCGGTCGGCATCGAGGTGCCGAATCTCAACAGAGAGATGGTGACACTTGGCGACATCATTAAATCTCCCGAATATTCGCTCATCTCCGGAAGGCTTAAGGTTGCGCTCGGCAAGGATATTTTAGGCAATCCAGTCACTCTCGATCTGAAGAAACTTCCACATCTTCTGATTGCAGGTGCTACGGGTTCGGGGAAATCGGTGCTGGTCAACACAATCATCACCAGCCTTATCTATAATTACGATCCGAATCATGTGCGATTCATTCTTGTCGATCCGAAAATGGTTGAATTGCAATTATACAACGGCCTGCCGCATCTGCTTACGCCCGTCATTACCGAGCCGCATGTGGCGCCCCGCGCGCTAAAGTGGGCGACGATAGAAATGGAACGCCGATACCGGCTTCTTTCAGCAATGAACACGCGGGATATTGACCGCTACAATGAACGCGCAGGAAAAATTGCAGGCTGTGAAAAACTTCCGTACATCGTCATTATTATGGATGAGCTGGCGGATCTCATGATGGTGGCGGCGAAGGAGATCGAAGGGTTCATTACGCGTATCGCCCAGAAAGCGCGCGCGGTGGGAATTCATCTGGTGCTCGCCACCCAGCGTCCGTCGGTTGATGTCATCACCGGCATCATCAAAGCAAATTTCCCCGCGCGCATTGCTTTTCAGGTGGCGCAGAAGACAGATTCGCGCACGATAATCGATCAGAACGGCGCCGAGAAGCTTTTGGGCAAGGGTGACATGCTCTATCAATCGCCGATGAGCTCATTCCCCATTCGCATACAGGGAGCATTTATTTCTGAGGATGAAGTGATTTCTATCGTACAACATCTTCGCAGGCTTGCCAGGCCAAACTATATCGACATTGAGGAAGAACTCTTCGAAGCTGAAGACGAAGAGGATTTTGGTGGCGAGGAAGATGAGCTTTTTCAAGAAGCACTTCGCATTGTTGCAGAGACGAAAAAGGCTTCGGCTTCGTACCTCCAGCGAAGGCTTTCCATCGGCTATAACCGCGCTGCGCGAATGATTGAACTCATGGAAGAAAAGGGACTGATTGGGCCGCAACAGGGCTCGAAGCCGCGGGAAGTGTATTTGTAGGATTTGTAATTGTTCAAAACTATGTGTGCCCATAAAACGGTACCGGGCTTTCTGAGAATATGCGGAGAAACTATTCTGGCACACCCGTACATATCCGGGTCGAAATTTGTATAAACACCGACATCTCTCGCGTATTATGATTTCCATACAGCGCATTTTACACGTCAACGCATGAAGTGATATCTTTTGCGACAATACTCCGTGAGCCAGAATTTGTCATTCGGTAAATAGGAGGCTGCAAAGAGGGGTAATTGAGGGTTTAGCCGAAATATTCCTTCATGAAATTCGGCGGTACCCCCCACCAGACGAT
>DYLV01000039.1 GCA_020721925.1 Leptospira biflexa | reverse complement strand
TTCGAAGAAGATCTTCAAGTTCCCGCAACGAAATGATGTGCTCAGCCCACATTCCTATAGCAGGATATTTTTTTCTATGCGCACGAAGAAATCGATGGACACCATCCTGCGCAAAAAGAAAGTTTTTTACTTCCCCCATTTCTTCAAGAGAGAGCGCTCCTCCCTTCGAAGCCAGATAAATATACGCACGAATATCCGAAATCAACGATAAATCAAGGCAGTCATTCTCTATTGCACGAATTTCCTTTAACTGAGAGATTTCCTGCATTCGCCTCTTTACCTCTTCTCTCTGTAGCGGCTGAATACTCCTGGTAAAATCTCTTCCCACATTCGTATCACATTTCGACGAAAGCACATCAAGAAAAAAATCCCACTCAAGCATGCTTCGCGTTTTATCCGAAAGTTCCATCAAATACTCACCCATATCTGGATGACCGGAAAGTGATGATGGATGCGAAGCATGTCAAGATAAAAACATCAGTTTCCCCCTTAAACCACATGAGGTAAGCCGGGGCAAATTCGGATAATACACTTCTTTTGAAACATTGGTATGTGCCCCTGTGCGCGCCATTATACATCTCGCTCTTTGATATTTCTTTTACAGATGAAAGCGGTTTTTAGAGGCGCACCGATAAAAAACGGGTGTAAAACACCCGTTTTTTAACTTCCGTAACTCAATGCTATAGCATTATGCTGATTTCTGTCCGCGCTTTTTCCACCAGAAGAAATAACCTGCGGCTCCCCCTCCCCCCAGTATCACAATAACACCAAGAAGGATCCATATCCATGTGTGCGATGATTCATCCAGATTGTGATATTGCACCTGTGCGGGTGCGATTGAATTTGGATCGATGTTCTTCGCATCTTCCGCACCGGCTTCTTTGAGGAGTTTCAATATTTCGGGGCGGCTGTGATTGATTGCGTACTTCACGATTGAATTGCCGAACTTGTCTTTTGCATTCACATCGGCTTTTGCCTCGATGAGCGCTCTGGCGATTTCAACATTCCCGCTAATTGTGGCCGCCATAAGAGGTGTGACATACGCCATCACAAGTTCATAATCTTTATCGTTTGTTTTCGCATTCACGTTGGCACCGCCCGCGATAAGCGCTTTCGCAACGTCGGTGTGGCCTTTCTTCGCGGCAAGAATAAGAGGTGTTTCGCCGAATTCGTTGGCGACATTCACGTTTGCTCCTTTCGATACAAGATACCGCACCACATCCGCGTATCCTTTCTCGGCGGCAATCATAAGAGGAGTCATTCCTCTCCCGCTCGGCTGGTTGACTCGCGCACCCCGCTCCACGAGATCGGATACGATATCCACGTTCCCGGTTTTTACCGCAAGATACAGCGGAGTAATTCCCTCTTTATTCGCCTGATTAACGTTTGCCCCTTTCGCAGTGAGAAGTCGTACAATCTGGAGGTCCTGGTTTTTCACCGCAAGTGAAAGTGCGGTGATTCCGTAGGTCTTATCGGTAGCGTTTACATCCGCACCCTTGGATATCAGCAATTCCACTATTTCCGGCAGGCCCCTATGTGCAGCAATGATGAGCACTGTCGCGTCATAGTTATCAGGATCTCTGTGATTCACGTTTGCGCCTTCCTTGAGCGCTTCGCTGACGCCGCGGAAACTTCCCACACGCACAGCGCGTAAAAGATCATCGTTCGGCGCGGCATATGCTGCGAGCGCTGCGCACATGACAAGCAAAGAAAAACACGCAATCTTCTTTTTCAAAATGTTCCTCCGGTTTATTGTAAGAAATGGATTAATACTGATGTGTAGTCACATACCAGCAATATTTTTCAAATGACCCGCACGTCTGATATGGCCATTGAAAGCGCATAATAGGTAATCGCCTTTTTTTGTCAATAAAATTACAGGAGGATCATTCCCGGCTCTGATACACCAGATACGTGTCGAACTCATATCGCGCCGCCATGGCTTCGTCGTGAAAACCTCCCGAAAGGAGAACCGATGCGCTCAGCATCTCCGAATGATACACCGCATGATTTCCGAAATCGGATATCAGTCGGCGAAGCGCGGGGGTGATGATCTCAGCCATCGGCGCCAGGAATAATTTTGAAGGCAATTGAAAATTCATACTTTTCATGAAATGGGCTGTGAATTCGATTATTCTGGCATGTGCGAAACAGACCTCAAAATTATGGAAAACGTGAAATAGAAGAGACCGCTTTCGCATGCGGTCTCTTCTGGTTGATGCTTCGGTATGAAATAAACGCGCTCAATCTCCCGTTTCGGGCGGATACATGCTCTCAATTTCAGCGGCGTATTTCTGCGCCAGAACTTTACGCTTCACCTTGAGGGTAGGCGTCAGTTCACCGGTAGCCTGAGTCCATTCGGCATCGAGAAGCGTAAACCGGCGGATCTGCTCGACCCGTGAAAATTGCTTCGTGTACTTTTCAATCTCGCTTCCAATGAGTTTTTTCACTTCCTCATTTTTCAAAAGCTCCTTCCGGCTGGTGAATGAAATGCCGCTCTTTTGTGCCCACTTTTCAAGCTCTTCAAACGCGGGAATAACCAGCGCCGAGAGGTACTTTCGCTTGTCGCCAATAATCGCAATCTGCTCAATATACTTCGACGTCTTTATGCTGTTCTCAATATTCTGAGGCGAGATATTCTTTCCGCCTGCCGTAACGATGATATCCTTGATGCGACCGGTGATATGGAGCCTTCCTTTCTCGTCTATCATCCCTATATCGCCCGTGCGGAAAAAGCCATCTTTGGTCATCACTTCTTTCGTGGCCTGCGGATTCTTATAGTAGCCCATCATCACCTGAGGACCTTTGATGAGAATTTCGCCCTCGTCGGAAATTTTAATAATTGTGTCGTGAATTGCAGGGCCAACCGAACCGGGTTTGATTATGCCGGGACGATTCGCGTTGGTAACCGGCGTTGTTTCGGTGAGGCCGAAACCTTCAAGAATGATGATACCCATTCCAAGGAAAAACTCTGCGTCGCTCACGGAAAGAGGAGCACCGCCCGATATGGCGAATTTCATCCTATCCATCCCGAGTGCGGCTTTCAATTTTGAATAAATCAGTTTATTAAAAAGATTATACTTGGATTTGAGAAGGCCTGTCATCGGCTTTTCTTCGCAGATATAGGGAAGCGCCCTTGCTGCAGTCGACATCGCGCTATTGAAAAGCTTTTTCTTCAGACCCGGCGCCTCCGCAACTTTCGCAATAATTCCCGCATGGATTTTTTCATACAGCCGGGGTACGCTCACCATGATCGTGGGGCGTATTTCCGTGAGATTCTGCTGCATCGTCGACACGTCTTCCGCAAAAGCCACTGTCGCTCCCATGATGACTGGCATATAATATCCGGCCGTTCTTTCCAGCGAGTGCGAAAGAGGAAGGAACGAGAGAAATATATCATCATCCTTCAAGTATGCACCGTAGTCGGTCATTATCTGTTTGACGTTCGACACGAAATTGCTGTGCGACAGCATCACTCCCTTGGGATTGCCGGTGGTACCCGACGTATAGATGATCGTAGCAAGGTCTTTCAAATTGATCGAGTTCATACGTTTATCAAACGCTTTTTGATCTTTGTATGCAGCACCCTTGGCAAGCGCTTCCGAAAACGTCGCAATCCCTGGCTTTTTCTTCTCAAGTTCATTGAAGATGATAAGGTTTTTGAGCTTCTTACATTTGTTCTTCACCTTGAGCACTTTGTTCAGGTGGTCTTCAGTCGCAACAAAGCACGCCTTCGCTTCAGAATGGTCGAGCACATACTGCGCCTCTTCCGCAGAATTTGTCGCGTAAATTGGCACATTGACAGCACCAATGCCTAAAATCGCCTGGTCGGCCACCCACCATTCATATCGATTCGGAGAAAAGATTGCGACTTTGTCGCCCTTTTTGATTCCGATTGAAATGAGGTACGCGCCAATCTTTCTGATCATTGCGTTCATTTCATTCCAGGAAATGGGGGTATAAACCCCGGCTTTCTTATACATTACGCACACCCGGTCGCCATATTTCTGCACCTGGTTTTGGAATATGGCAGCCATGGAGTTTTCTTTGTACTTGGACATTTTATCCTCCAGCAAATAAAATTTTAATAATTCCGCGTATGATTCACTGCACTCAATTATGAATTACGATTCGGAATAATAGCGAAATACCGATCTGCCGTACCGCATACCCCCATACAACAACGTAATAATCTGGTAATTTTGAATATATTTTACATAACACAAACGGCACACAATTCACCTGTTAGGGAATCACACCGTCTGCATCTGTTCTCCCATTGCAGTTCACACTGAAATGTTTGGCACATCAATTAACCGGGAAGAGACGTACACCCTGCTTTCAGGCCTTCTTTCCAAAAGCCTGTTCGCTCCCAAAAACCAACTAATATATCCCTTGCCATTTTTCCGAAACGCCGGAGAAACAAAAGAACTATAGACCACCATCATTTCGTTGTCAATCATCTTATGGTTTTTTTTAAAAAATTTCTTCAGCCGACAGCTCAATCAACCAGAGGAAGATATACAATGAATTCCGTTCCCGCGCCCTTTTCGCTTTTTACTTCTATCTCTCCGTTACAGCTTTTTACGATCGAATATGATATTGAGAGCCCAAGGCCTGTGCCCTCAGCCTTCTTTGTGGTATAAAAAGGTTCAAAAATCCTTGATAAATCATCTTCTTCAATGCCAATTCCATTGTCTCGAACGGTTATAGCTATCCGGGGACCATTTTTTTCTACCAATCTGGTTACGATTTCGATGACGCCTCCTTTATTTCCCGCAAGCGCATCGTCCGCGTTATTGATGAGATTCATCAGCACCTGGAGAAGCCTGTTTTTTGATATCCAGGCGCATCTATTGTCCGAATCGAGCGAGGTTTTAACCGTAATACCCTTCTTTTTCATGTTTTTCAGCATAATTTTAAGCGGGTAGGATTTAATAACCTCGTCAATGGATGCACGGGCATTTGCTTCCCCCATTTCCGGTTTTGAAAAATCCTTCAGCTGGCTGATGATGCCCGACATCCTTTCGATCTCTTCCTGAAGGGAATTGACAATTTCACTATATTCGTTTGCCAGATCACCGTTTTCCCGAGAGAGTTGTTTCAAGTCATCTAAATCCAGTTGCATGATGGAAAGGGGGTTGTTGATCTCGTGCGCAACACCGGCAATAATTCTCCCCATCGCAGTGAGCCTCTCGAAACGGTCGAGCGCCTGCTTCATGGTGGCTTGATCCCTCTGTGAAATGATTTTTTCAATTGAAAGCGAAGCCAGATTCGCCATCCCCGAAAGAAGCGTGAGTACTATTTCGTCAATACCTTCAATCACCTTTTCAAAGGAAATGATCATAAAGCCGCGCACTTCACCTCCTATATTGACCGGAATTAAAATTGCCGAGACATTTTTATTTAATTGATGGAAGAATCTCAGATCCCTGACCGCCAGATCCTTCCTGGTATTTGCAATGAAAACCGGATATGGGTTTTCGATGATTCTTTGAATAAGCTGGCAATGTTCTTCCCTGATAAATATCTGATGCCGATGCCCCCGCACATTATGCGCATATACGCTGCGAAATCCCCGGCTTCCTGCAGCAAAAAGCTCTATTGACGACGGCCCCATAATCTCCAGCGCCGCTTCGGTAACAAGACGATATACGTCCTTCACTGACGATGTGTTCAAAAGCTTCGCGGAAACGGCACCGTAAATTCCAATGAGCTTCATGATCCGGTCGTTTTTATCAATCAGCTCCCGTTCATTTTTCTTCTGCTCCGAAATATCTTTAATGAATGCAAAACTCCCAAGGAGTTTGCCCTTTTGATCGAAAAGACGTGAAATCGTTACCTGCACGGGAACCGGCGTGCCGTCCTTGCGAATATACTCTTTCTCGAAGGTACATGTTTTGCCGGTCTTTCGGATTTCCTCCATGATCTTTTCTTGAAAATTGTGGTACTTCGGCGCGGTAAAATCGTAAAAATTTTTTCCGACGAGTTCATATTCCTCTCTGCCGATGATCTCAAGGTAGGCTTTATTATAGTCTAAATATTCATTTCGGTCATCAACCAGCGCGAAGCCCAGATTGACAGTCTCGATGATGCTCCGATTATAATTGCGCTCCTTCTCGATGAGGTTCTGCAATCGCTTCATCTCGGTTATGTCTTTAAGAAACCCATAGAGGCTATGAACGCGTCCATCGGGTTTGATGAGGGGGTTGAGGCTTATGAGATAGTACCTCATCATACCGCTCTCATTCTCAAGTTCCACATCAATGGCCTGTGATTGCTTTTTCCCGAAAGTTTCTTTAATGCTCCTCTCGAAACGCTTTTTCGATTCGCCTTTAAAAATCCCGGTAATCTTTTCCTCTTTGGTTGTTTTCAGAAGGCGCCCCAGCATCTCCTGAAACGACCTGTTGCACTGGATCACACGATGGTTGCGATCGAGCACAAAAAATCCGTCAAGAGAATCATCGATGATTTTTTTATATATTTCATTCGAATACGGCGACATATTATTTCACTCACACATGGAAAATCCAGCACAATGCTTGAACGTATTCAAAGACATTGCAAGCATAAAATGCCATTATCTTTCGTTGAAATTATTTCGGGACCGCAAAATTGATGAGTACGCCGGTAAACTGCTTGACACCACCCGCTATAATTTCAACCCTCCCACTATGTGCATGGGAACAGCAGCCTGCACACACAACCTGAATTTTGCGATAACAAGGAATATGTGGTGGCATTACGCGGGAAAAAACAATCCGGTGAAAAGAAGGCCCAAAAACGATCATCCGCAAAAAAGCCCGCGGCATCGGTTTTGAAAAAAGCAAAAGCCGACCGCCGGGGAAGTGAACTCGCCGCTTCCGAAGCGCCGCTCTCAAAGGAAGGGGATAAAAAAACCGGCCATTCCGCCCCGGAGGGTAAAACCAGAAACAAGCATTCTCGCGAAATAATCGACAACACACACATGCGCGAAAAACTCATCGACGAGGAAGAAGGGGTGGATAATATTCCCCCCGATCCGGAAGCCATTGAGCGCGGCGATACCCCTATGACGTTGGTGGAGCATCTCAGCGAAATGCGTTCGAGACTTTTAGTCGTTCTTGCCGCGCTTTTGGTCATTATGCTCATTGCCTTCGGTTTTTCAGATTACCTTTTAACGCTTATTTCCCGGCCGTTTATCACATCAGGACAGAAACTCAATCTCTTTACGCTTTTTGAGGGTTTTACGCTGAGGCTTAAATCGTCGCTTTTTGCTTCAGCGCTTATATGCCTGCCGCTTATTGTGTATCAAATCTGGAAATACATTGAACCTGCAATCAATCGACATAATCGGACAATGATACGGCTTGCGCTCTTTTCATCTATTTTTCTTTTTTATTCGGGGACTGTTTTTTCCTATTTTTTTCTTCCGCTTGCAATCATAGCCCTTATGAGATTTGCGCCGCCGGATATGCTCATTACCAACAACGCAACTGAATACTTCAATTTTTTCCTTATGACCTCGCTCATACTGGGGGCAGTTTTCGAGCTTCCGGTAATTATTTTGCTTCTTACAAAAATGGGAATTATTTCACCGATTTTTCTCACGCGCAAGCGAAAATATGCGATTGTGATCATCTGGATCATCGCTGCATTAGCCAGCCCTGGTCCCGACCCTTTAAGCCAGGCACTTCTGGCACTTCCGCTTATGTTGCTCTATGAATTATCAATTGTAATTTCAAAAGCGATTGTGCGAAGAAAGAAAAAAAGAGAACTCGAACTCTCTTCATAATGGGGCAATACGCGGCTCAGGTGATTTAGCAATCAGGAAGGTAGCAATGGCGGGAAAGGAAGCTTTAATCAGTGCACCGATACAGCCCGCGCATTATTGCATAACTGCCGGTTAAAGCCCATACCACGAGCAATCTGAAGCAAATAGACCATCGGACGATAATCCATCAGATTTGCCTTCACATACACTCATCGCGAATTACTCACGTGGAGATTTCTTTACCACATGCACGCAGATTGCCCATACGGTACAGTTGCTTTTCCGTAAAGGCAGGTGCTCTAAGTGCATTACTGGTGAGCAGGTACAAGCAAAGAATGAAAAGATAGCACAATGTCTGCCGTGCATCCTCCACCTGCCAGTTCTCCCCGGCAATGGGATTGATACCGCGCATACGCTTCTTTTTTATGCCGCATATTTGTTGGGGCTGCAAGAATGCGTTTTCTACCAAATGAACAGAAGCGGATTGATAAACTCACCATGACGGCTCATGGCAAAGTGAAGATGGGGGCCAGTTGACCGTCCAGTCGTCCCCAGATGGCCGATGATCGTTTCTTTATACACAAGGTCCCCTTTCTTTACAAATATTTTCGACAGATGTCCGTACATGCTCACATATCCTTCTTCATGTTGAATGATGATTGTGTTTCCATACCCGTCCTTCCATCCTTCAAACGAGACCATCCCTTCGCGCACGGGACGGATTGGATCACCCATTCTTCCTGCAATATCGATACCGTTGTGAAAGGCCATACCGCCATAATGGGAATCCTGCCGCATGCCGAACATCGAGGTAAAATATCCAAAAACAGGCGCCTGAAATTTTCGTTTAATTTCAAAAAGCGCGTCTATCCGGCCGTTTACCAGCACAGGACGGCTTCCCGGATAAAAGGCGAAGCGAATCTCATCGAGAGCAAGCAATTCAAAAGGAGTATGCCAATACGCCCCCCGAACAGGCCCTTTATGAGAAAGCCGCCACTTCATACGCCATACATCAATGAGATTGTTCACAGGCAACAGCACTCCTTCTTCAAGAGGAACCACCAATTCGGTAATTCCCTCGATTGACAGCGACGAAAGATACGGATTCGCGGCAATGATGGTGTCGATCGATATGTTGTATTGATGCGCAATCATCCAGAGCGATTCACCGCTTCGGATTTTATGGATTTTCACCTGTACCCCAAAATCCTTATGATACCGCTTCACCAGTGAAACATACTCAGAAGCGGAAGTAAAAAGCGGAAAGCCATCTTTCAACTCGTATGATCCCGGCGCAACGGTAATTCTGTTTTTCACCAGCGCAACGATAATATTCCCCAGCACGATAATCGCCACAAAGGCAAGTGCCATCACTTTAAGATAATATACCAGCCGTGTAATCTGATAGCGCGTCAGAGGAATGCCATTCATGATTTCTTTCCTCCAAGTTTCTCGGATTTTTTTGCGGCCGCTTCTATTGCATCGATAAGTATGCCGGCAAAACCTGCACGCTCCAGGCAATGAACCGCTTCTATAGTGCTTCCCCCCGGAGAAGTCACCATGCCGCGAAGTTCAATGGGACCTGAATGAGACGAAAGCGCCATCTCCGCCGCACCGGCAAGCGTTTGCGCGGCAAGTATAATAGCCTTGTCGCGCGGAATGCCGAGCTTTACCCCTGCATCAGCCATGGCCTGTATCATGGTAAAGGCATATGCGGGTCCACATCCGGACACAGCCGTAACCGCGTCCATAAGCTTTTCCGGCAAAACCATTGTCCTGCCAAGGAAAGAAAAAATCTTCTCAACCAGCTCTATTGTTCCTGCACCACACCGTAATCCGGGAGATATCACTGACATCCCTTTGCCCACAAGTGCGGGAGTATTCGGCATTACGCGCACCGCCGCGCCGCCTCCCAGAGCCTCTTCAATTGCGGCGAGAGCAATTCCGGCGGCGATTGAGACAACAGGCTTCCCCGGAAAAGATGCGCGGTGTTCTCGCACAAAGGAAATTATTACATCCGGTTTGAGGGCAAGAATGACAATTTCAGATTGCGCCGCAATCTCCTGCACATTTGCACAAAGGCAGCCACCGATTGCTTCATGCAGTGTTTTCGCTTTTACCTGATCGACATCATAATACGCGATATCGAAAGAGGAGTCAGGAGCACAAAGTCCCTTCGCGATCGCGCTTCCCATATTGCCGATGCCTATAATACCCACCGTATGTAATTTCTCTACCGCCATCAGTTTTCCCGACTGTCTGTATACAACTCCCCCTCTCCGATAATTCAACACAATTCGAAGCATCAAACTTATATTCGTTATTGGAGTATCGCCCGCTTTTTCAGACGCGCGCCCCAAAAATTAGCGTCCCTATCCGCACCATTGTGGCACCTTCCTCCACTGCAATAGCAAAATCGGAGGACATGCCCATCGAGAGCTCTTTCATCGCAATACCGAGCGAGCAATTGATAGAATCTCTCAGCTCTCTCAGCATGCGAAAAGATATGCGAATAGCGTTTTCATCTTCCGTAAGGGGGCCTATGGTCATAAGCCCGCAAAGCACAAGATTGCGGCACTGCAAAACATCCCGACAAAGATTGCATGTTTCCTTCGGCGCCACGCCGCTTTTGGTTGCTTCACCGGATGTATTCACCTGAATGAGAATGCTTTGCTTCTTCCCGACTTTCGCCGCCTCAGCATCGACTTTTTGCGCCGTACTCAACTTGTCGATTGAATGAATGAGATCAAACAATCGCACGGCATCCTTCGATTTGTTCGACTGCAAATGGCCTATCAAGTGAAATGAAAAAGCACCGCGAAGCAAAGGAATTTTCGCCAGAGCCTCCTGCACACGGTTTTCACCAAAAAGAGATATGCCCGCATCAATGGCGCTTTGCACAACATCAGCCGGCACCGTCTTTGATACGGCAATAACTTTTATATCACCCGGGTCTCTTCCCACACGCGAAGCTGCGCGTGTAATGTCATTGAGGACACCCTCATAGGCTTTCCGCACATTCGCCATCGTTGCAATCCTGAAATCGCTGAATCAAACACCACCAATACACACATCAAACCGCCCCATCGCATTGTACCAATGCATGCAACGATTTTCACAACACCGGTCATACACGCTTAGTGCTGTTCTGTAGAGATCTTTTTTCTTCTGATATACATTTCCCTGCAAGTGTCATTTTATCGCATAATTCATAATTGTGTCAAGCATAAATCGATTATAGGGGTTTTGCGCTTCTTCAATTGAAAAATTCCCATTCGGAGATTATTACTAAAATATTCTGTTGACTTTTTTCATGGTATAATATTCAACGCGTTCTATCGTCTTAACACGCCTTCTTCAATCGAGGGCATTTCTAAAACGCAATCATTTCCTAAACTTGCGGCAACATAACAGGATTTCTACAATGAGCTATTCCATCCGCGATATCATCATCTCTCTTTTGCCGGTGATCATCCTCAACGGAATTCTCCTTCTTTCCTGGATCGTATTCGCCTTCATCTATCCGCACAGGGAAAAAACAGAAGAAATTTTAAAGAGAATGCACCCTTCCTTCTTCGGGCTTTTTATACGAGAATGGTCGTACTGGATTCTTAAGCCATTCCTGCTCGCCTTAAAGGCATTGCGTCTTACGCCAAATATGATCACAGGAATATCGCTGCTGTTCGGCTTCGCATCCGGATACAACTACTTCAAAGGAAATTTTGCAACAGCAGGATGGCTTTTAGTCGCAAGCGGCGCTTTTGACATGCTCGATGGCATGCTTGCCCGTATGACCCACAGGGTCACCAGGGAAGGGGCATTCTTCGATTCAAGTTGCGATCGCTTCGACGAGGCGGCTGTGTTCATAGGAATTGCAATGTATTTTGCGCTCAACAAATCAATTGTTCTCTTTGGCGAGTATTCATGGGCATATCTTCTGCTCATTACGCTTGTCGCAATGAATGCGTCCCAGATTGTAAGCTATGTTAAGGCACGCGGCGAATCGGTGGGAGTAACCACTACCATGGGCCTCATGCAAAGGGCCGAGCGAATTGGCGTTCTGGCATTTTTTTCTGTCTTTTATCCTTTCTTTAAACTGCTTCTGGCATCATGGGGTTTCGAGGAACACATACCTCTCATCTTCGCCGTTTCCGTGATTGCAGTTTTCGCCACAGAAACTGCAATCACCCGCATGGTAATTCTTTTTAACATGATACGCAATTCGCACAAAGGCGATGTCTAAAACCTTCTGTATAAAAACTCTCGGCTGCAAGCTCAATCAGTACGAATCGGCGCGCATTGCACAGCAGTTTCTTGAGGCGGGATGGCGCGTAGTTGATTTCGGCGAAAGGGCCGACGCGGTAATCATCAACACCTGCACTGTCACCGATCGAAGCGACAAAAAATGCCGGAATCTTATCCGCCAGGGAGCGCGATTTTCAAAATCCGGCGGCGTCATCGTAACCGGCTGCATGGCCGAATCGGCAAGGGAATCGCTCGATATGATGAAAGAAGTCGAGGTTTGCTTTGCTAATTCAGAAAAGGAAATCATCTTTCATTATGTCGAAAGTCGACCTGGAGGCAAAATTACACCAGCGCCTTCCGCATCGCCTCTGCCTTTCAACAGAACGAGAGGTTATGTGAAAATTCAGGACGGATGCGATCAGGGCTGCAGCTATTGCATCATTCCGTCGGTGCGCGGGAAACCTCGCAGCAGAAGCGCATACGAGATCATCGAACATGCCCGCACCCTCATCGACGCATCCTGCCCGGAAATCGTGCTTACAGGCATTACCATCGGGAATTATTCCGATTCAGGATACGACCTTGCCGCTCTTGTGAACGCAATTGCAGGTTTACCCGGCAATTTCAGGCTTCGCATCACCTCCATCGAACCAACGCATGTAAACGATGCTCTCGTAGAACTGCTTGCGCATCCGAGGGTATGCCCACATCTTCATCTACCGCTTCAATCGGGCTCCGATCGCATTCTTTCTTTAATGAACAGACCCTACAGCCGATCGCAATATCTTACCGTGGTGCATAAAATAAAATCGAAGATTCCCGATATTGCCCTTGGGTGCGATATCATTGTGGGATTTCCAGGAGAGACAGAAACAGATTTTGCCGATACGCTTGAGACGATACGTGAAGCCAGCTTTTCCTATGTGCATCAGTTCACTTTCTCCCCGCGAAAAAATACACCAGCGGCTTCAATGAAACCCTTGAGAGATGATGTTGTGCGCAAACGAAATGCGCGCGTGCGGGAGGTCGCGCAGGGAATAGGGTTGGCTTACCGGCGCAAATTCATGGGCAGTACACTTTCCTGCGTCATTGAAAAAAAGAAGTCCGATGACACGATCACTGCAATAAGCGCCAACTACATAAAAATTGCAGTCCCCCCTGATGAGTGCGCACACGCTCTTCGCGGAAAAATCGCACCTGTGATCTTAGAACAGGTCAGCATCGGTTATAATACCGGGCGTATTGTCATAGCGTGATTTTACTCCCGCAGTGATCATAGCAATCCAGGAATACTTCAGTTACTGCGACATTTTGATAATTAATCACACGGTATCCAAAAACGCGATTTCCGCTTTTATGTACGATTTCCATCCCCACATCGGTACGATTTTCAGAATACTCTGTGCTCATCTCCACTACTGCGTTTTTGTGAATCCTGGCAATCAATGCACCTTTTTCATCGAAAAGTGCACAGGATATTGCAGGATAGCGCTCTGGATACGAGATCTGCCCTGCATGAAAAAAAAAGCCTTTATTATTATCGCCGCGCCGATATTCTTTGCACAAAATCCCGCCAACCTTATAGGAGTGATATGCGAGAACGGTTGAAACCGCATTCGTAGTAATCACATTCGCCTCCAGATGCTTACTTCACGTACATGCTAAAAAAATCTCTTGCTTTCTTTTCCGCCACCGCGGGATTGGACTGCCAGGCGCGGGCATGCATATTGCACGGTGCGGCCCAGAAAACCTTCGGCTCCTTCGCGGCGGCGAAAAGCCTTTCAGCATGGCTGAATTCGGTATAGTTATCCTTTTCACAATGGAGGATATACACGGGCCTTGGCGCGATTTTCCCGATGTAATCTTCGGGATTCATCTTCGACGGATCCATCCCCCCGCGCAGGCGATACACCAAGAGCACCGACGGGATTATAGGGAATCGGGGCAATGAAAAATCCCTTTCCCCTATCTGGGCAAGCAGATCGGCCAAATTCGCATATGATGCTTCAAACATTCCGGCTCGAATCCGACTGTCTTCCGCCATCGCCTGAATAGCAGATGCCCCGCCGAGAGAAACGCCGAAAACCCCAACGGATGCATTCCCGCGCACATTCAATATATAATCGACAGCCGCGAAAATATCTCTCTTTTCCGCATATCCCATTCCCGTGGAGGATTTATCGCTTTTTCCATGATTGCGCAAGTCGAACAGCAGAAGATTATAGCCTGCACTTCGTAAGGCTTTCACCCAGCGCAAACCCTCGCGCCGATCGGCGGTGATGCCGTGCACCATGACAACAGCTTTTTTCGAGTCCTTCACCGGGAAATACCAGCCGCGCAAGGTGAGATTTTCCGCATTTTTGAACTCCACCTCTTCAAAAGGAATGCCGAGCTGAGAAGCGCCCTGGCAGTACACAAAATGATCTTCCTTGCAGATATAGGGCCTGGGATAGAGAAGCTGGTTTGAAAAATGCCATGAAGCGCCCAGCAAAATCACGAAAAATACCAGAACCACAATGCAAAGTGCAATGATGATTTTCTTTCGAGTTATCATGAAACGGCCTCCATAACATAAAGAATGTGCACAAACGAAAACATAAAAACCTGATACGATGAACACTTATAAAACAGTGTGAGAAATTCCCATATTTTCCTCAAATAAAATTGTATTGTTCAGACAATACACCATGCATACATGTTGTGATTTCGTAAAAAATCAAGAATAATTTACGGGCATCCTTTAAAACCGCGTTTATCGTTTTACATGATATATTTGTGAGCACTTCCATTCTTTCCTGCTACTCAAATAACGCGCATGCATGATGCCCTTTCGGTTTTGCTGTAATAATATTTTTCAGTGTATTATTACCTTAATACAGCCGTATTACATTATTATTTTAAAGTATTTATGAGTTTTTAGAGGTGATCTTTAATCAATCTCTGCTCGCTGTATTTCCAATCCTGTTTCGCAGCTCTAATCTACTTTTTTCGTCTTTATTCTTGAAATGAAATAAAAAATCGCCAATATTAAAACAAATCCAAACACAATATATGAAAACACATCACCTGCTCGCGAGTAAAACGTTGTCCGGTTCAGGCTGAAATCCACATCGCCTGCAAAATATCCTTTGGTAAGAATGGGCATTGAAGCAATTACCCTTCCGTAAGGATCGATGACGCTTGAAAAACCTGTATTTCCAGCACGAATCATCCATCGCCCATTTTCAATCGCCCTGAACACTGATGCCGCAAAATGCTGCATGTGCCCATTGTACGTGTCGGTCCATCCATCATTGGTGATGTTCACCATGAAATCAATACCCTGCTTCGCGTAGCCCCTGACGTGGCGAAAAAAAATACCTTCATAGCACACCAAAACCCCAAATCTTCTTCCAAGAATTTCAAAGACAGATGTTTCCGTTCCCGGAGTAAAACTTGAGGCACCGAAACTATCGACAATATCCTTTACCCATCTCAGCCAGCGTTCATAGGGAAACCATTCACCGAACGGCACCAGATTAATCTTCGAATAGGATTTCACCACTTTCCCTTCCTTGCTGATGAGGACGGCATTGTTGTACATGTGCACCTGTCTTCTGATATAATCGTCGATCCGACCTATCTCGCCCGTGAGAATGGGTATATGCAATTCCTCAGCCAGATGCAATACGCGAAGTTCAAACTCATTAAGAAATCCATTCTCAAAATCATAGGAAATCGTTTCAAGTGTGGCCGATTCTGACCATATAATGAGATCGGGATTTAGCGCAGAGACACCGCGGGTTTCACGTTCGAGCTCGGATAAATAGCGCATGCGATTTTGCGCCCAATTGTCCCAGGGATCTATGCAGGTCTGTACCATCGCAACGCGCAAATCCCTGCGAGCTGGAAGTTTTCCATGCACTGCCATTGTCCCCGCTATGACAATCAGCACCACAACGGCACACCCTAACGTGCACCATCGCGCACTTTTCATCTGAAAAATGTTTTTCGGGGAAAGAAATGTGCCCGCCGTGCGCATTTCAATTATATCAAAAACCAAATTTGCAATGAGCGCATTCATCAGTACCACCACGAAGCTCACGCCCATCACACCAGTGATGCTTGCCATCTGGATACATGACGTAAAGGGATATTGAGAATACCCCCAGTACGTCCAGGGAAATGCAAGAAATCCAAGCGACTGCACCCAGTCTATGAGTATCCATACAGAAGGATAGATAAGCACGCGAAGCGTTGAAAATTTTTTGGAAAGAACCTCGGCAATAATCATTTTTGTTGTCATAAAAACGGAAAGCGACGGAATGAGAAAAAGCAAAATCACAGTGTACCCGCCCCTCACCTCTGCCCCGAAATTGCCGATCCACTGATAGGTGAGAAAATTTCCCAGAAGGAAAGCGATAAACGAGTAGAAGATAATATCGCGATAATTTTTCCCGCGCACAAAAACAAAGATTGGAATGAGCGAAATCCAGGCAAAAAATGCAAAGCCCTTTAAAAACCATACATCATAGCTGGGAAATGAGAGAAACATCAATAAAGATGTAAGAAGATAATAATTATCCTTTGCCGTTTCCCATAATTTTCGAAAAATATCAGCTGTTTTCATTCTGTCCGGCCATTTTGATAAATTCATCTTCTGTAATCACTTTCACGCCAAGCGATCGCGCTTTTTCAAGTTTTGAACCAGCCGCCTCGCCTGCCACCACAAAGTCGGTCTTCCTGCTCACCGACGATGCCGCACGGCCTCCGCGTGATTCAACAAGCGCTTCGGCTTCCTCTCGGGTGAATTTTTTCAACGCACCGGTGAAGACAAATGTTTTTCCCGCAATATCCGATGCGAGAGCGGAAATTTCCTCTTCCGGCTGTATCTCCACTCCGAGCGAAATAATGTCGCGCACAAGTGTTTCCCCATCGCCGTGAAAAAACTCATACACCGACTCAGCCACGCCGGGACCTATTTCCCGAATATCCATCAGCTCTTCTCGTGTCATACGCATGAGTCGTGCGAGAGTGCCAGCCGCGCGTGCGATTACTTTTGCAAGATGATCGCCCACATTTCTCATGCCAAGGCTTCGCAAAAAATGGGCAAGCCCAATTTTTCGTCTTCCATCAATTGAGGCAAGAATTTTCTCTGCGATTTTATCACCCATGCGCTCAATCCCGAGCAAATCTTCTTTTGTGAGCCGGTAGACATCGGAAGCATTGGAAAGCTTCCCCGCGTCGTAGAGGCGCTGTACAAGCTCCGGCCCGAAGAACTCAATATCCATGCCGTCCTTTGAGACAAAGAACTTTAAATATTCCAGTTTTATTGCAGGGCAGGATGGATTTATGCAACGAATAAAAATATCCTCGAAAACGAGCTTGCTTTTGCATGAGGGACAATTTTCCGGAGGAAGAATTTTCTCTCCTCCGTTTTCCGGATGCTTCACTGTTTCAATCACTTTCGGGATCACGTCACCCGCACGCTTTACCTTTACGGTATCGCCGATGCGAAGATCAAGACGCTTTATTTCATCAAAATTATGCAGTGTGGCGCGCTTTACCACCACGCCGCCAATATTTATTGGCGAAAGATTTCCTACTGGCGTCACCACGCCGGTACGCCCCACCTGAAAATCGACGCTTTCTAAAACGCTAAGTGCTTCTCGCGCGGGGAATTTCCATGCGGTGGCCCATCTCGGCGCTTTGCTTGTAGCGCCAAGTCGGCGCTGATATTCGAAACTGCTCACCTTAACAACAATGCCATCGATGTCGAAATCGAGCTCGTGACGGTTTTCCATCCAATGATGGTAAAACGCAAATGCTTCATCAACAGTGCCGAAAGTATAATATTCCTTCACGGGAAGGCCGAATTCAATCAGAAGAGAAAATACATCTTTCTGTGATGCGGGCATAATGTTTCCCTCAATTTTTCCTATTGCATAAGGAGCAAAGTTCAGATTCCGTTTCGCCGTGATGGATGCATCGAGTTGCCTCAGCGATCCTGCCGCTGCATTGCGAGGATTGGCAAAAGGAGTTTCACCCTGACGCGCGCGCTCTTCGTTGATGCGCTCAAACTCGCCATGGCGCATGAATATTTCACCGCGAATTGAAATAAGGGATGGAACAGCTCCCCTCTTGAGCTTTTTGGGGACATTCTTCAATGCCATAATATTCGCAGTCACATCTTCTCCCCGCACGCCATCCCCTCTGGTTGAGCCCTGCACCAAAATGCCGTTCTCATACACCAGTTCCACTGCAAGGCCGTCATATTTTAATTCCATTGAATATTCTATTTCGTCTATTCCGAGCACTTTCACAATTCTCACATGAAAATCCTGCAGTTCGCCCTCGCTGAACACATTCGAGAGGCTCTGCATCGGAGGATCGTGGCGAACTTCTGCAAATGTGCTTACGGCGAAGCCGCCCACCTTGCGCGATGGGGAATCACCTTTGATAAGCTCGGGATGATTTTTTTCAAGCTCAACAATCTCGCGCATGAGTTCATCATAGGTGGCATCATCAACCAGCGGTTCATTGAGAACATAATAATGGTAGTTGTATTTTTCAATAAGCAAAATGAGTTCTCGGTATCTCGATTCCATGCTTGATGTAGACATTGGCACACCTTAAAAAAGAGTGGGAATATATTCGTCGTCTTTTTTTTCTTCCGGAGATTCAATCACGACTTCACTTTGAGCTCGATGCGGCAATTCGGCTTTCTCCTCACCGGCAAGACGCGCAAGGACCTTCTTGATATCCTCCCATACATCTTTTTTCAATGGGCTTGCATCGCCGCCGTTGCGAAGGACAAAAGATGGATGGTATGTAGGCAAAACAGGTATTCCCTCATATAAAAACCAACGACCATGCGCTTTTGTGATGCCATCCTTCAGACCGAGCAGAAATTTGGTGGAAGGATTGCCGAGCGTCACAATGACATTCGGGCGGATGATGGCAATCTGCTTTTTCAAGAAGCCGCCGCAGGCGGCAGTTTCTTCTTCATCGGGCGGGCGATCTCTCACAAATGCCATATCCACCGTGGGGCGGCATTTAACTACATTTGCGATATACACATCTTCACGTTTCATCTTCATTCCCTTCTCAATGATAGCGGTGAGAAGTATCCCTGCCCTGCCCACAAAAGGGCGACTCTGAAGATCTTCATCCCTGCCGGGCCCTTCACCAATGAACATCACTCGTGCTTCGGGATTCCCTTCCCCGAAAACAATATTCGTACGGGTGCGCGAGAGCTTGCATCGCCTGCAATCGCCGATTTCAGCACGAAGTTCTTCCAGCAATTTCGCCTTATCCTGACTCATGGTATCAGATTTCATATCCAAATTTTTATTTTGCGCACAATCTGGCCGCGAACCTTTCTACACGCCTCACGCCCCTCTGCAAGGGCACGTGCAGCATTGGTGAAATCAAGCGTCGGCATGCCAATAAGATCGGGCTCGATGACTACATCTGGTTTGTAGACCTTCAAAATCATCAGAGTATTCATGTATTCCATGATATCCACCGACTGGGCAATGATATCGAAAATATTCGGTTCCTGCTTTTCATCCCTCTCTTTTTTCTTCTTGCGCTTTTCAAGAAATTTCGTAAGCTGCCGAATAGATATTTTTAATTCGCCGAAATTGTGATCGCCCTGGTTCTGCACAAGAAGTTCTTTCGCGTCGGCTTCCTTTGCCTTCTCCATTTCTTTCTTCACAGAACTGACAAACCGCCTTCTCGGTAAGGAAGGATGGAGATTTACCGCAATCGTGTGACCCGCTCCCATACGCTCGAGCACATCGACTGGAAGTGGATTGGAAACACCACCGTCGATAAGGAGCGATGTACCGAATTTCACCGGCGTAAACACGCCCGGAATGGCGATGCTTGCGCGAAGTGCATCTAAAAGATTTCCGTTCGTAAAAACGACCGGTTTTCCTGTATAATAATCCGTCGATACCACCGAAAGAGGAATGGGCAAATCTCCAATCTTCGCGTTTTCTGGAATATAGCGCGTGAGAAAAGCGCGGATCTTTTTCCCTTCTATAAGGCCGCTTCTGGGAAGGACGGGATCCACGAGGCGGATGAGTTCTTTCCAGTCCATCCTTAGAATATCGTCGCGATAATCTTCAAGAGATCCAATACTGAAAAGCGCTCCTATGACCGCACCGATACTTGAGCCTGAAATCATGTTTATAGGAATCCCTTCTGTCTTTAAAAATTCGAGAATAGATATATGCGCAAGTCCTTTTGAACCACCGCTGCCGAGAGCAACCCCAATTTTTCTGTTGCGAAAATATTTTACAGGATTGAACATGGTCATCAGCCGTGTACATACACAATTTTACAGATGTGCCACTCAGGTCTGTTCGTCAATCGATTTTTGCATAAACATGCTGCCTGCTCCAATTATTTAGAGAATTTAAGGGACTGCAAGTTCACCCCCAACAAAAAAAATTTGACACAATATTGCCCTATGCTTACTGTGGTTGCCGAGATCGCGAGGTGGAGCAGCTGGTAGCTCGTTGGGCTCATAACCCAAAGGTCGCAGGTTCAAATCCTGCCCTCGCTAATGAAGGCGGAGTAGCCCAGTTGGTTAGAGCAGCGGAATCATAATCCGTAGGTCGGGGGTTCGAGTCCCTCCTCCGCTACATAAATTTTTTATAACAGTGAAAGCGGGTTTTAATCCGCTTTTTTTCTTGTCATTGAGTGAATCGCTATTGTGCTTTTGGATAAGCGAAAATTGTAAAAAAGTATTTGCCGTTGTTGCAAGCGATCTCATGTGGATATACTGAATCATCCCACACTATCTTGAACGTATCTTCAACTTTTTTCCATAAATGCTCTATTTCGTGCGAATCAGGCACGTTCACACGTATATTATGCGCGACATGACCTTTCACTCTAACTGTACGAATCTTTTCTCTCAAACCTTATCGAGTTTTGAGTGAATCTTGAAATTTACTACACTCCGACAAAAAAATTTCCGATTTTGCCACTCTCCTTCGTATTAATAAGTGAAGGGTATTTG
>DYLV01000211.1 GCA_020721925.1 Leptospira biflexa | reverse complement strand
ATAAATCCGAAATGAACAAGCGCGGCCGCGAAACGATTATTGACCGCATCCCGGGCCCCGCCGATACGGAATTGATGAATGATGGTGAAGTCAACGCTCTTGAAACACCTACGCGCGATGCCCAAGCCTTTCAGAAGAATATTGTATCGTCGAAGGATGCGAGCGGCGAAGAGATCATGCAGCTCGATGAGTCTCTCCTGCACGAACTGGATGATGAAATGCTCCCGAGGGAGGAAGCTGAGGCGCGGCCAATTATTTTAGATGATGAAGAGCCATCTGTGTCGGAGGCGCGCGAGCGCGCTTCCGACACACGCAGTGAAGCGGAAAGCGACGATCTTTTCAGACTGCCTGAAGAAGATGCGACCAGCCCCGAGGAAGTGCTGGGCAATCAGAAATACGATCAGAGAGAAATTGGTGCGGAAACCACAACGTCTTCTTCCGAAAGCGCTGAAGCACCGATCACGGCCGGGTATCAGCTCTTTTCGGATGATCCTTTCGGACCGGAGGATGCGCCTGTCATAAGTGGCAGAAAGAGCCGGAGTGTAGAGATAAGCGAAGAGAAACCGCCTTCCGCAAGACCAGCGATTACGGGAATTTCACCGGTGAGCGAGGATAAAGCCGCTTTCGGGACTCCGGAAGATTCCGTGGAAGTGGCGCGCGATGACGAAGCACTTCAACCTCAGCGCCGCAGTAAGCAATTTCAGGATTTCCTCATTCTGTATGAAATCGGGAAGGAAATCATGCGGTGCGATAATCGCAAAGATCTCTTTGATGCGATCCTCTTTTCCGTGATGGGCCAGATCGGAACTTCGTCATCTTCCGTGCTGGCAGTCGATACAGGGGATCCATCTCGCTGGATTGTGGGCGATTCACGAGGAGTTACAATACGCAATAAAAAAATGTCTTTCGATACATCGGAAGGGATCATTTCGCGCGTGATTTCCCGCAAACAGATCGTCGATCTCGATGAGTTCAAAGACAATCCCGCGTTCAGCGATGATTACTATCGATTTATCTCTATCGACGCAAGGCTTCTTTCTCCGATGGTATACGACGGGGAGGTGATCGGCGCTATTGTACTTGGCGAGAAGCTCACCATCGGGGATTACAGCGATGCCGAGAAGGATTTCATCGCTGCTGTCTCGGAAATTTCGGCAATAGCTCTGCGGAAAGTGTCCTTTATTGAAAAGCTCAGAGATGAACACGCCCGCTACAGCACAGAGCTGGAGTACATCAATCATGTGGAGGAGCTCAAGGCGCGCATGGTAAGCGACGTCAACCTCAGACGCCTTGACGAAATAATTGGCACAGAATTTCAGAAGCTGGGCATATTGAGCTTCGCGGTGTTTGTGGACGATGAAAAAAACGAGCGCTATATGCCGCTTTTTGTTGAAAAAAACGACACGCTCGCGCTTCGCTCGAAAGAATTCGTCCTTCCCTATGAGAATTCGCTTGTCGAGTACATCGGCGCGCTCAAGGAGTGTGTGAAAGTCGAGGATCACCGACGACTGAAGGTGGTGTCGGACGCGTTTACCGAAACGCGCATGAAAATGATGCCGCTTTTATGGATATATCCTTTTAAATTCGGGAAAAAACTTTCAGGCTTTCTTCTGGTGTTCGATATTGTCGATTTTGAAAGGGAAAAGGAGATTCATGGGAAACTCGCAAGACTTTCCACCGTTCTTTTTTCCTACATTATGAATTTAAAATCGCTGGATGTTCACGAAAACAGGTATGTGGACTTCATTGAACCGGTGCTTCGGCGAATTGAAAACGAACTCCAGAACGCAAGGAATCTAAAAATACCTCTGACGATTATTTTATTCTCAATAAAAAATTTCAAGCGATACTACACACTCTACGGAAGGATTGAAGCAAGAAGAATCATCGATGCACTCGAGATGATCATCAGGACGCGCCTTTCGGATACGGATTTTTCCGTGAGGTTTGACCGCAATAAAGTGCTGATAGTATTACCGGGGAAAAATAAAAAATACGCGGTGCCGCTTGCAAATACGGTGCGTAACGAAATTATCCAGTACTTTAAGCAGAAAGAGGTGCAGCTTCTGGTGACATTCCTCTCTGCCGAGTTTCCCGAAGACGGCGATGATCTCTATACCCTGCTCGATATCATCGATTGACTTTTACTGCCGGGAAATAATATTCGGATTGATCGGCGTAGTTCTTCTTCGCACTTCGAAGTGTAAATGCGGACCTGTGGATCGTCCCGTATTGCCCGAGAGGCCGAGAACGGTGCCGGTGTTGACTTTGGTTCCGGGGTGCACGTAAATTTTGCTGAGATGTCCGTAGATACTGCTGTAGCCGTGTGAATGCGACAATTCAACTGCGAACCCGTAATTTCCCTTATAGCCTGCAAATGCCACCACGCCCGATCGCGCGGCGTATACCTTTGTGCCCGGCCTGCATGCGAGGTCGATGCCGCCATGAAATCGCAGCTGATGCATGAACGGGTCCCTTCGCATGCCAAATCCCGACGTCTTTTGCGCTTTCTTCAGCGGATTAATAAAACCCATTCCTAAAAAAAGCGACCGTTCCACGGTGGAGAGTTTTGCCGTGGGTATGAAAAGATACTCCTTCCCCTCAATGGAATTTCCATTTGCGCGAAGGATGTATTCGGGGGGGATTTTAAATGCATGTGCAATCTGTTCCACGCCTGCCTTCTTTGAGTTTCTAAACACAATCCCACGCATGTTCGGAATGTAGAGTGTCTTACCCTGTTCAATATCCTCTGGCGAACCTAAACCGTTGACCGATATGAGTGTATCGATGTCCGAGGAGGTAGCGGAAAGCACTTTCCAGAAAGTGTCGCCTTTTGATACTCTGTAGCGATAAAATTTCAGTTCCGGCATGTATTCCATCCCTTTGCGGCTTTTGATGGCATGGGTGGTTTTTCCCACATCAGCGCGAATTTGTTTTAATATGGGATTTCGCAGCGCAAGGCCGGGAAGTTCGATGATATTTCCCGCGTCAAGGGAATTCAAAACATTGAGTGAACACAAAAGTGCCAGAAAGAAGGTGCCGCGCGTATATTTTTGCATGAATAGAGGTGATTTCATAAATAGCAGTGCCCGATAATTATGTCGGATTAATCTGGCGGGAAATTAAGCGAAATTAGCGCTTCATTATAAAATGAACATGGCGAAAACCACTTTTCGTGTGATAATCGAAGGTGAGGGATGAGAGGTCTTGGCATACCCTCCCGCAATTACTCTTAGAACAAGTGTATAGCAGTACCTTTAAAAATTACAACTACTTTTGCACCTTTT
>DYLV01000038.1 GCA_020721925.1 Leptospira biflexa | reverse complement strand
TAAAGATGTGACGCCCATCCCGCACAATGGGTGCAGGCCGCCGAAACGTCGAAGAGTGTGACGAAGCGAGGAAATCATGGCAAAATATACAGGACCATCGTGTAAGCTGTGCAGACGTGAAATGGTGCCCCTTTTTCTGAAAGGGCAGCGATGTCTTACCGACAAGTGCGCACTAAAGAAGAGAAAATATCCTCCTGGACCGCCGAGAAAAAGGAGAAGCAAACTCACTGATTATGGCGTGCAGATGCGTGAAAAGCAGAAAATTAAACGCATGTACGGCATGATGGAAGGTCAGTTCAGGCGCGTGTTTGAGGATGCGTCGCGTGCAAAGGGAGTGACGAGCGCACAGATGATGAGCCTTCTTGAGCGCAGGCTTGATAATGTTGTGTATCGAATGGGTTTTGCGTCATCCCGTATGCAGGCGCGTCAATTTGTTCAACACCGCCATATTACAGTAAACGGAAGGATTGTTGATATTCCCTCGTATCGCATCAGGGTCAACGATGTGGTAGAAGCGCGGGATAATTTTAAAGCAAATCCTATCATGGAGGAGTCCATTAAACTATCCAAGGCAGTGAGCTCCGTGCCGGGCTGGATCGAGGTGGATTACGAGAGTAAAAAAGGCAAAATCGTGCGTCTTCCCGAGCGGAGTGATATTACCGCGACGTTTAATGAACAGCTTGTCGTCGAGCTGTATTCTAAGTGATACTTCGCGTGTGATGGCGAGAGTGCGATGAGTGTGTTTTTGCGCTCAGGCTATGTGAGTTTGTGTGAAAATTTAGCTTTTTGTAAATAACATCGGAGGCAATAATGGTGCCAAGAAACCTTTTGAAAGGTTTTAAGAGACCGGGAAAGATAATTTTCGAGCATGATGAATTGGACAAGTTCTATGGCAGATTTATTGCCGAGCCATTCGAAAAGGGATACGGTCTAACAATTGGAAATTCTTTGCGGCGTGTACTGCTCTCGTCAATTGAGGGAGCGGCGATTACCGCAATAAAAATCGAAGGCGTACCACATGAGTTTTGCGCCATAGATGGAGTATATGAGGATGTGACCAAAATTATCCTCAATTTGAAGAAGCTCCGCATTAAATACTACGGAGAACTTCAGAAGGTACTTCATATCGTCAAACAGGGGCCGGGTGAACTTAAAGGATCCGATTTCAATATCGATCCGGATATTGAAATTGTGAATCCCGACTTGAAGATTGCGACGTTGAACGCATCGGGCAAAATAGATATGGAGGTGGAGATTCAGCGAGGTCGAGGTTATGTGCCTGCGGAGCTGAATAAGGACAACACCGAAATGGTGGGAGTGATTCCCATCGACGCAATTTTTTCGCCGATTCAGAAAGTCAATATCCGGGTAGAAGACACGAGAGTTGGCCAGCGCACGGATTATGATAAGCTGATTCTGGAAATCTGGACCGACGGGACAGTAGCACCGGATGATGCTCTTGCACAGGCTGCAAAGATTATTAAAGAGCACCTGACGATATTCATCAACTTCGAAGAACGTATGGAAGAGGAAGAAGAAGCGGTTGATGAAAGCGCAGAGAAGCTGAAGAATCTTCTTGCCAGGTCGATCGATGAACTGGAGCTTTCCGTACGCTCGTACAATACGCTTAAGAGCCTGGATATCTCATATCTTGAGGAGCTGGTGCAGAAAACGGAAGAGGAACTGAAAAAATCAAAGCATTACAGCGATCTTGTGGCGAAGGAAATCAAAGGAAAACTCGAAGGACTTCATCTCAGTTTGGGATTAAAAGGATAGTACAAAAGGGGCACAATTATGCGACACAAAAATAGCGTGACACAGCTTGGAAGGACCCATGAACACAGGCGGGCCCTTTTTTCAAATATGGTAACATCTCTTTTTGAGCACGAGCGCATCATCACCACCAAACAGAAAGCGAAGGAACTGAAACGAATTTCCGAGCGCCTGATCACCCGTGCAAAAAGAAATCTTCTTCTGGCGGAAAGCGATACAGCCAAAAAGCTTCATAACAAGCGAGAGGTGATGCGCCATATCCATGACAGGGATGTGGTGAAGAAACTCTTTGATGATATCGCTCCCCGCTTTAAAGACCGCAACGGTGGTTACACGCGCATTTATCTGCTTGCGAAGCGCAGAGAAGGCGATGGGGCAGAGATGGCTATTATCGAGCTGGTAGAGCGTAAATTGAAAGCGCGTAAGAAAGCGGAAAAGAAAGAAGAGAAAAAAACGAAAGAAGATAAATAATTACAGTACGCATCGAACTGAAAAACCAGCATATGCCAAACCATCGAGATAAAATGCTGGTTTTGTTATTTGCAGGGTCGTGTGTTATTCCACGGAAGGTGACTTTGGAAAATCAGCGGGAAGCTTTTTCAGCTCGTGCGAGTGAATCAGCCTGATGTTGTCGTTCGCGTCGATTTTGTAGTTTTCGGGAATGCGCACATCGAAGATTGGTTCCGGATTGCTGATGGGGATATTATAAGTGTCGTATTTGTTCTGAATTGCATAGATGTTGTTTTTGCGTATAATCTTATAGATTTCAATTCCGTACTGTTTTGCTTCACGACAGTTTTTAATGATGGTAAGGAAGCTATCGACCATGTAGTCCACGTCATAATCGTTCTTTTCTTTCTTGTTTTTGATTACATTCATGTCGGGATTCTTGTAGATATTTTCGGCATCCTGATAAATTTTATAACCTTTTCGTAAATACCGCTCTATTGTGCTTTTGTTGTAATATAAGTGATATTCTTCTGATTTATAGATCCTGTCGCCGCCAATCATTGACACGGGGTCAATTGCTTTGGTGAAATATTTGCGGTAGCCGCCCTTGTTAAATTTTATGAGAATGCTGAAGGAATCTTTCGACACTCCCTGTAAAATATTGTTCGCGCGGGAAAGGTATGACTGCGCCATCCCATCGAGGAGATCGGCCAATTTAAGCTTTATTAAAAAAAATTTTCTTCGGTGTTTTTTTGCGTTTTTATCGAAGAATACGAAGTCGTGTGCGTAGTACGAGACGGCCGCATTTCTGAAGTCGCTGGAAATTTCTTCGTATTTCTTTTTCTGCTCGTCGTTGGCAAAATTTTCTATCATCACCTGCACATCGCGCAGATGATGCATTAAATATATGTAATCATCCTGGCTTTTGGCGGATGTTGAAAGTGCAAAAAGTGGATTAAAGGCTGACACGGAGACGAGTAGTGCGCTTAAAATTAGTTTTACATGTATATTTTTCATGGCTTTACACTCTTCAGAGCAATTTTTATAAGTATCGGCATGTGCAAGGCTATTCTTTAACATGCAGATATCAGGAATACAATACATTTTTACGTCTGCCTGCAAAAAGTTTATTGATGAATAATAAAAATAATTGTATTATATCAATAATATGGCTTTAATGGTGACATAGGGTAAATAATTTTCTAAAGCGATGAGAAAAACGCTGTCGTATTAAAATATCATCGGGGGATTCTATAATACATGGATAATACAAAAGAAGCTGCACAAAGAAAAGTTTCTTTTAGACAGAAAATTCCGACAAAATGTCCGATTTGTGCCTTCGAACACTACAAAGAAGAAATGCTTACTGGTGGCGGAAGGCTCATTGCGGGGAAGCTTACCGATGAACTCCGCAGATTGTATGAGAAAAACGAGAAATGGGGAGTGATCTATCCCCTTGCGTACTATCTTCAGGTGTGCCCGAACTGTCTTTATACCGCATACCCGAAGGATTTCAACGACATTGTGCCGGAAGAAATCGAAAAAATAAAGAAAACGACACAGGCCCGGCTCGCGTCGATAAAAAAATTTTTTGGGGAACTCGATTTCAGGAAAGACAGGGATCTGGCGCTCGGAGCCGCATCGTATCTGCTGGCCGTTGATTGCTATTCATTCCGGAGAAAAAACCTCGCACCTACCTTCAAAAGGGCGGTATGTTCCATCCGTGCAGCATGGCTTTTCGGCGATCTGGCAAAGGTAAAGCCTGATAAACCCTATGATAAAATTTCAGATTTCTTTTATCGAAAGGCATATGAGTATTATCAGGAAGTGCTTGAACTGGTGCAAACCGGGAAGGAACCGGTTGAAGCGGCCGGGCATCTCGGGCCCGATATAGATAAAAACTGGGGTTATGAGGGCATTCTGTACATGGTGGCGATTCTCACTCTCAAGATCGGAGTGAGGGAACCGGATATGACAAAGAGAATAGAAAATTTTGAAAAAACCAAGCGGTTCCTCAGCAGACTTTTTGGAAGCGGAAAATCTTCGAAGAACAGGCCCGGCGCGATGCTCGATATGACGCGTGACCTTTACGATAAAATGAATGTGATGCTTCAGGAATGGACCGGACAGAAGGAATCGAACGGAGAAGCGGAAACGGAAAAATAGCACTGCTTGTGCAATATGACGGCACGCGTTTTAATGGCTGGCAACGACAGAAAAACGCCAGAACGGTTCAAGAAGAACTCGAAAATGCGCTTCACGTTCTCCTGAAAAAACAGGTGCGGATCCAGGCGTCTGGAAGAACCGACACAGGAGTTCACGCCTGTGGACAGGTAGTGCATTTTCCTGCGCTATCGGATATATCACTTCAGAGACTCTGCATCGGATTAAACGGCATTCTGAGTGAAGACGTGTCTGTTCTGAATGCCTATCGGGTGCCGGATACCTTTCACGCACGCTACAGCGCGATTGCGCGGGAATATTTGTATGTGATATACAATCACAGGCAGCGTTCTCCTTTCAAAGTGAATCGTGCATTGTGGATATCGTATCCTCTCGAGGTAAACTACCTTCGCAGTGTTGCGCAATATCTTGTAGGCGAAAAAGATTTTGCATCATTTTGTAAAAGGGTGTCTTCACAGGAAGGAACCATACGACGAATCGATGAAATCGAAATTCAACGGAAAGAAGATACCATTATTATAAGAATACGCGGAAATGCATTCCTCCACAATATGATTCGTATAATAGTGGGAACTCTTTTAAAAATGCACAGGGAACACGCGTTGCCGGAATCTATTGTTGATATTTTAAATCAGCGAGACCGTAATGCGGCAGGTCCGACAGCGCTGGCGAAGGGGTTGTACTTGAATAAGGTATTCTATGAGCCGCCTCTTGATACAATGGAAAAAGCGTTTTAGAATGCGCAGAGGCTTTTTTGTATGCGATACAGGGGATAACTGTCGAAACTCATAAGCATGGCGGAAGAATGTAACAAATCGCATTGTAGAAAATCAAATTATGTATGAAATTGCGTAACCTGTACCCTAATAATAATGAATAGATGGCTTCCCGATTTCATCGTATATTTTATTGACATATTCGAACACAAAAAATATATACGCATATATGTAGGAATGTGACATTTACGATAAAATAATTCAGGAATAATATGTTGAAAATACGAATACTATATACGCTGCTGTGTGTTTTTATCTTTACCACGGCTTCTTTTGCTCGTTCGAGGAGAAGTGACCCATTTGAAAAACCGCAGGTGGGATTATGGTTTGGTCCGGTGACGCCGGTATATACCACCGATGACGATCTTGACACCTACCTTGGCGGCGGACTTTTTTTGCGCACGAATTCATTTATTCGAGGAATTAAAATCGGACTGGACGGCTCCTATCAGTTTTTCCGTTCGCAGGGCGTGAATGAATTAACGATGATTCCGCTTTATGGCTCCTTTATCTATCGGCTTCCCATACAGATGCCCCTTGCATTTCAGCTGAAATTGGGCGGGGGAAGTGCGCGGCTGTATTGTCGTCCCGATGAGGTAACGGTCTGGGAGCCGCTTTTTATGTGCGGATTTGAAACTTCTTTCCCCGCCGGGAGAATTTTTAACATTGGCCTTAGAATCGATTATCTTTTAATTTATGAAAAGTACATTGAAGGTGCAACACAAAACGGGCATATCGTCAACGCAGGACTCACAGTGTTTTTTAATCTGGGAGAATGAAATCGATGAAAAAATTTCTTTTGTTATTCGCAATTGCAGAATTTGCCATGTCTTCATGCAGCGATTATCCGGTGTTTTCCGAAATGGGAAGCAGCCGCCTGCGTGTGATTATTAAAGGCACATTCGAATCGAACAACCCCCGCCCGTGGGATATTTCTTCTCCTGAAAACATGCGCGATGATTCAATTGACGATTTGACTACCGATACCACGGCAGCGCCCACACGTTTCATGCTCGACATCGCCGAGATGAGGCTTCAGGGATCGGGAAGTGCGGATAAATTTGCGTTTTACCGTGAAACGTATTCTATTCCGCTGAGCGACAGTGAGGCGTTTTTCGACGGTACCGGCGTTGAGTTTCCCTGTGATGATCCATATTCAAATTACCAGTATACTTCTGTGCTGGTGTATTTTAGAAAAATGATTTTTGATATGGCGACGCAATTTCAGTTTAACTACGCAACGCTTTCGTGGGAACAGCAGAAAACGCCGGAGTGCATTTTTAGAGAAGAAGATGTTGAAGGTGTTGATTTCAACCAGATTCAATACATCACCTTCTGGGATTCTCTCCGCACCAACTACAAAGATGTGCTGAGAGTGTTTCCCCTGTATGTGTATTTCCCTCCGGGTGGATTTGTCTACGATAGGAGATATCCGGAGACTGTCCTTGAAATTCGATTCGTGATAAAAAATTTTATAAAGTTCTATGAGTACGATGATACCTCTACGGGAGTGTATAATGTTTTGCATTTCTGGGCCCTTTCCGATTGGCTCAGAGATGTTTTGACGGACGATTCAGTTATGGGCGGAAATATTATTGCGGTGGCGCGAAGCTATGTGCCCGGGAGAACGGCGACCATCACAGGAACAGGCGGTTCGGGTTATATTGTTGCGATTGAAGCAGGTGTTGATGATATTGCAAATTACCAACTTACGCCGCCGACAAGGCCTGATAAAAGTGGCGCCTGCTATATGCCGCGAGTTCCTGTAGTGCTGGACTATTCTGAACCATACGCCTGGCTCGATTATTATATTCAATATGAGAAGTATAATGACGATCTCAATTCATTTATTACCGGCTGCCTTGATGCAGGAATTTACGATGATCAGTGGGATGCCTATGAAAACCAGGTGGAAAATTTCAAAATTCCACCTCTTGTCACCTATAAATCGGGATCAAGCTATACCCTTGAGAATGTGCCGGTGGGGAAGACGTATCAGTTGTATGATGCCGCCGCAGGGGCGCGGGGCACTTTGCCGACAACATATACTCTGTTAGGGAGTATTACTATTCAGGAGTCCGATGCGGGCAAAGTCGTCACCGGGCCATAAGGCATGATGGTGCAATACATCATACATGAGTTTTTGTGTAAAATTTTACGCAGCAGCAATAAAGAATAGCCTCGTTTGTAATTGACAAAAATCCCGCTTCCTTCATGGCTTGTTTAAAATTCTAAAGTACGTGGTGTAGGAATCATTGCGGAGTTTTACAGTCGTCGAATCAAAAATGCTTAATGACGGGAACTGGCATGAAGATCATAGTGCAAAAGTATGGCGGAACGAGCGTGGGGACTCCCGAGCGCATTATTGCGGTCGCAGGGCGGATAAAGTCGTATGTCCAGAAGGGTAATTCGGTTGTGGTTGTTGTTTCTGCGATGGGAAAAACCACCGATCATCTGATTGACCTGGCAAAGCAGATTGCTAAGTCTCCCAGCCCTCGCGAGATGGATATGCTTCTTTCCACAGGCGAACAGGTGTCGATTGCCCTTCTGGCGATGGCGCTTCATGACAAGGGCGTAGACGCGATTTCCTACACGGGCTCTCAGGTGCGCGTGATGACCGATGGAAATTTTTCCGAGGCGAAAATTGAAAGCATCGCAACAGACAGGATTATGAAATCGCTTGAGGAAGGAAAAGTGGTGATTGTTGCGGGTTTTCAGGGCATCGACGATGAAGAAAACATCACCACACTTGGTCGCGGCGGATCGGACACAACTGCGGTTGCGCTTGCGGCGGTGCTCAAAACGCGCGATTGCGAGATTTATACCGATGTGGACGGTGTTTTTACCGCCGATCCGCGGGTAGTCCCGAATGCAAAGAAGCTTAAGGAAATAAGCTATGATGAAATGTTAGAGCTGGCGCGACTTGGCGCGGGTGTACTTCACTCGCGCTCAGTGGAATTTGCAAAAAAGTACAATATCAAAATTACTGTACGTTCCAGCTTTAATTATGAAGAAGGGACAATTGTTATGCCAAAGGAGGAAATGATGGAAAAATTTGTAGTAAGTGGCGTAACCGCAAAAACCGACGAAGCAAAAATCACGATCTGGAATTTAGAAGACAGACCTGGAATTGCCGCAAAGCTTTTCGGCAGGATGGGTGAAGCGAAAATATATATCAATATGATTGTGCAGTCTACCGGCCACGATGGCAAAGCATCGATTTCTTTTACAGTGCTGAAAAAAGACCTCGCGAAGGCGATGGAGCTTGCTGAGAAGCTGAAAAACGAACTTGGAGGTTCCGCGGTTGAATCGAAAGAAAACATCGCGATAGTTTCGGCCGTGGGCGTGGGAATGCTTTCCTCTTATGGTGTGGCGGGACGTATGTTCAAGGTCCTTGCCGATAGCAATATCAACATTGAAATGATATCCACTTCGGAAATCGGAATCTCCTGCTGTATCGACGGTAAATTTGCCGAGCTTGCACAGCGCGTCATTCATCAAGAATTTGTGGAATCGGCGGCTTAGTCACCATGCTCAGCGTGGGTGTACTCTATGGAGGAAAATCGGGAGAACACGATGTTTCCCTGTGCTCTGCCGCCTCGGTGGTGATGAATTTGAATCCGGCAAAGTACTCGGTTGTGGCAATCGGTATCGACCGAACAGGCAGCTGGCATGTGCAGGATCGCCCGGAGATTGTGGCGCACCCGGATTTTGGGAAGGTGCTTGCGCTGCATAAAAAAGGAAGCTGGCTGGTCAATCACGCGGGAACCTCACGAAAGATTGAGCTTATCGACAGGGAAAGCGGAAGCAGTATTGCACTTGATGTTATTTTTCCCGTGGTGCATGGAACTTATTGCGAAGACGGCACGCTACAGGGATTGCTTGAACTTGCCAATGTTCCCTATGTGGGGGCAGATGTCCCGGGTTCGGCGGTGGGCATGGACAAGGATATTGCCAAGAGGCTTTTACGTGATGCAGGAGTGCCGGTGGTCGCATGGAAAGCGGTGTTTCCCGAAGAGTGGCGCGCGGAAAAAGATGTAATTGTAGAGAATGTCATTGCTGAGTTTGGGTTTCCCCTATTTGTCAAACCCGCAAATGCCGGTTCGTCGGTAGGCGTGGGGAAAGCGAAGGATCGCGCTTCACTCGAAGAGGCAGTGGAATGTGCCATGCAGTTCGATGTAAAAGTTCTCGTGGAGAAGGCAGTAGATTGCCGGGAAATAGAGTGCGCGGTGTTGGGAAATAGAACGCCGAAGGCATCGGTTCTGGGCGAAATCATCGCACATCATGAATTTTATTCTTATGAAGCGAAATACATAGATCCTGCCGGTGCGACGCTGAAAATTCCGGCTGATGTATCGGAGCAATTGAGCGATGAAATCCGTGCTGCTGCCGTTCGCGCGTATAAGGCGCTTTGTTGCGCAGGAATGGCCCGGGTTGATTTTTTTCTCGAAAAAGGGACAAATCGCTTTTTCGCCAATGAAATAAACACGCTTCCAGGCTTTACCACCATCAGTATGTATCCGAAACTCTGGGAAGCGACGGGACTTTCCTATCCTGCATTGCTCGATAGGCTTATAGAGCTTGCCCTTGAACGCTATAAAGAAAAAAGCTCCCTTAAAACAATCCTTTGAAAATCGTGCCAGAAATTGTTCGAGAGCCCGGCTGATGTAAATTGAATGTTTTCTTGTTGACAATCCGCTTTGAAATGTAAACTCTTTTCTCGTCCGGGACAAAAAAGACGCATGTCTCGATTTTACAAACGGCAGGTGGGCGATGAAAATACATCTTGCATGGATACCCAATTCCCTGACGCTCGGGAATATGCTTCTGGGCTTTATTTCACTGGTCTTTTCCAGCATGGGAACGGCATCGAATCCGCAACCTTTCTTTATGGCGGGAATTATGATTTTGGGAGCCGCATTGTGCGATGGTTTAGACGGGCCCGCTGCACGGGCGTTGAATGTGACCAGCAATCTTGGCGCCGAACTCGATTCGCTGGCCGACTGCGTTGCGTTCGGAGTTGCGCCAGGGTTTCTTGCTTACAGGGCCTATTTTTCCGGGATGTATGTTCATTTATTTGGGTTTGAGGCAGATGCGGGAGTTCTTGTAGCGGCGATATTTCCCCTCTGTGCGGCATATCGACTGGCCCGTTTTAATGTAGATCATGTTCCTGATTCCTTCAGCGGACTTCCCTCGCCGATTGCGGGTGTCATTGTGGCGCTGGCGCCGGTATTCTTTACAGTTCTGATGTTTCAAAGCGGATGGCTGAAGATTGCATTTGCCATTGTCTTTGTTGCCACCGCATTTCTGATGGTTTCCACCATTCGCTTTTCAAAACCGCAGGCGGCAATTGCAACGCATTTCCCGGGCATACGAATTATTTTACTGGTGATATTTCTTGCGGTTTTTATTGTTGTATTTAAAAAATGGTCGGTGTTTATCATAATCGGCATATATATAATCTCCGGGCTGGTGAGCTTCATCATACAGTTCATTCAGGATCATCGATATTAGAGAGGCGTTGTGGCAGATTTTTCTCACTACGATAAAGAGGGCCGAACGCGGATGGTTGATATTTCGCCCAAACCGGTGACGGCGAGGATGGCAAGGGCGGGCGGGTTTGTGGAGATGAATCCGGAAACAATCCGCCTCATTCGCGAGAAGTTGATTCCAAAGGGGAATGTCTTCGAAGTTGCAAAAATCGCCGGAATTATGGCGGCGAAAAAAACACATGAGCTCATTCCAATGTGCCATCCATTGCCATTGCATTTCATAGATGTTGGCTTTCAAATCGACGAGGGAAGCAATCGCGTAATGATTTCATCCGAAGTCCGTCTCGAGGCTAAAACTGGCGCTGAGATGGAGGCGCTCACGGCGGTTTCGGTGGCGGCGCTTACGATCTATGATATGTGCAAAGCCGTTGATAAAACAATGACGATTCGCGACATAACGCTACTCAGTAAAACGGGAGGGAAAAGCGATTTTGGGACAGGAGATTGAGAGGTGCAACACCCCACGTGGTGTGGAAGGGTGATTTTTGCAATTTATAAGAAGGGTTTTATCAAGGAAAAAAATATAAAAACGCATTTTTCTTTCATATTTTATAATAATCCCCAATAAACCATTGTTTTTTTGAATAAACAGAAATAAATTAGCTTGCTTTCATTATAAAAAAAAGTATATTAAAAGGAGATTGTTAGCACTCTCTTTGATGAGTGCTAACAATTGCCCTCAAATCATGAGTGTAGCACAATCATAGCTGATATGGCGTTGGAGCTGTTCAGCAAAAATTCTATTTTTATGTAAGGAGGCGTACCGTGGCAATCAGACCATTAGGAGATCGTGTCCTCGTTGAAATCATTGAAGAGGAAATCCAGAAGCAGGGTTCCCTCTACATTCCCGATACGGCCAAGGAAAAACCCCAACAGGGGAAAGTAGTGGCTGTGGGAAATGGCCGTTATGAAGACGGCAAGCTCATTCCTTTAGACGTGAAGGTTGGCGATGTGGTGCTCTATGGAAAATACGCGGGCACCGAAGTCAAGCACGACAATAAGGAATACCTCATTGTGAGGGAAAGCGATATTTTAGCAGTGATCGAAAAGTAAATTTAAGATTGTAAAAGAGAGGATGAATTATGGCGAATGCGAAGATTTTGCAATACAGTGAAGAGGCTCGAAGATCAGTTTTAGAGGGTGTGAGCAAGCTCAACGATGCGGTGAAAGTCACTCTTGGACCCCGCGGCCGCAATGTGGTTATCGATAAAAAATTTGGTTCTCCCACCATCACCAAAGACGGCGTAACGGTAGCGAAAGAAATTGAACTGGAAGATCCTTTTGAAAACATGGGTGCTCAGATGGTGAAGGAGGTCGCCACCAAAACAAACGATGTGGCAGGTGATGGAACTACCACAGCTACCATTCTGGCGGCGGCGATCTATCGCGAAAGTTTAAAAAATGTCACTGCCGGTGCAAATCCCATGAGCTTGAAACGCGGCATTGACAAAGCCGTCGAGACCGCGGTGAAGTTTATTGCCGACACGGCACGTGAAATCAAGGATAAAAAGGAAATTGCACAGGTTGCGTCGATCTCTGCCAACAACGATGAAAGCATTGGAAATCTTATTGCTGATGCAATGGAAAAAGTCGGCAAAGATGGCGTGATTACCGTTGAGGAAGCGAAGTCGATCGATACCACACTTGAAGTGGTTGATGGCATGCAGTTTGACCGCGGCTATATTTCCCCCTACATGGCAACTGACCATGAAAACATGACCGCAGTTCTGGAAAACGCAAAAATTCTCATCCACGACAAGAAGATTGCGTCGATGAAAGACCTCCTGCCGGTTCTTGAAAAAGTTGCGCAGGCAGGGAAACCGCTTCTCATTATTGCTGAAGAAGTGGAAGGTGAAGCGCTTGCCACCATTGTGGTGAACACGCTCCGTAAGACCATCAGCTGTGTGGCAGTAAAGGCTCCCGGCTTCGGTGACCGCCGCAAGGCAATGCTTGAAGATATCGCCATTCTCACAGGCGGGCAGGTGATTTCCGAAGATCTGGGTCTCAAGCTTGAAAATACCACCCTTGATATGCTCGGGAGTGCGAAACGGATAGTGGTTGATAAGGAAAACACCACCATCACCGAAGGCGGCGGATCGCAGAAGGACATTCAGGGGCGCATCAATGTCATCAAAAAGCAGATCGAAGAGACCACTTCTGATTACGATAGAGAAAAGCTGCAGGAAAGGCTTGCAAAACTTGCCGGCGGCGTTGCGGTTATCAATGTTGGTGCGGCGACTGAAGTTGAACTCAAGGAGAAGAAGGCCCGCGTTGAAGACGCACTTTCGGCAACCCGTTCGGCGGTTGAGGAAGGAATTGTGCCCGGCGGCGGTCTCACGCTCCTTTATGCACAGAAAGCCATTAAGGAAGTTGCCGATAAACTGACCGGTGATGAAAAAATCGGTGCGAATATCATTCTAAAAGCGGTTGAAGATCCGATGAAGATGATTGCCACCAATGCGGGGGTTGAAGGCTCCATCGTCGTGGAAAAGGCGAAGAATGAAAAACAGGGAATTGGTTTCAACGCGTCATCCATGGAATGGGAAGACCTCATGAAGGCGGGGATTATCGACCCGGCGAAGGTTGTCCGTTCCGCTCTGCAGAATGCATCGTCCGTGGCAGGAATGCTCTGCACCACGGAAGTCCTCATCACCGAAAAGCCGCAGGAAGAAAAAATGCCTCCCATGGGTGGTGGCATGAACCCGGGTATGATGTAATCCAGAGAGTTGCATACAATGCAGGAAAAACCGCTCCGCAAGGGGCGGTTTTTTGCTTTAATATGTGATTAAAACCCCCAATGCTGTATTCATGCGAAAAAACTATTATACAAGAAGGTCGTGTTGCCTGCGTGGTGCGCGTGCAACAACATCCTCCTGATTGTTTTTAGAGGCATCTATATTGTTTTTTGATTGACATTTTAATTTCATTGTATAAATTTTAAATTGATCGATTATTGACATAACGATATTCTATTGCCCCGCGCCTTTTTGATTCGGTATTGTGGGGGTGTGGAAGAGAAAAAGGTGAGTAGGTGAAAATTGCCCATGTACATGAGATAACCGTTTCCGGGAACGCAAAAATTCACCGAATGTTGAAAGATATTGCTTTAGGAGAGAAAGTTTCTGCCGAAGTAGTCGAGCGTCTGGAGGGTAACAGGGCGCTCCTGCAACTTTCCGGAACAAAAATCGTTGCGCAATTTTTGAAAGAAATCCCGCACGGGAAGCATGTAGAGCTGGTGCTCACCTCCCGTCAGAAAGACACCTATGTATTTTCGCTTTCTTCGGATAGAAGGGATATTTCTGCGGTGGGGAAATATCGGCAATTTATTATCATGGATAATGGTAAAGCACCGGCAGCTCTTTATCGCATACGCACTCTTCTGGCCGCCGGGTATTCGCTGTACGACATAAATCGGCTCCTTTCGGGAATAACCGGACAAAGTTCTGGCGGGGCTTTCTCAAGTTTTCTCAATGTGCTTGTGAGAAAAGGCATGGCGAGAAAGGATACCGATAAAATAGCGGCAGTACTCCTCACATTGAAGGGGGGAGCTTCGCGATTGTTTTCATCGATTATTGCGGCAATAGATGCAGATTCTGCTTTTTTCCGGGAAAGGATGTTCGGTATTCTCGATGAGAGCTATGTTAGGGAGGCTGTCGGCTTTCTCGGTGATATGCTCGAAAACCTTGTCTGGGATGATGAACTTCGGGATCAGTTTGGAAAGATTCTGGCATGGCTTTCGGAAGGGAACAGAGAGAAGGAATGTGAACAGGAAATACCCCTTTACGATGGTGAGAAGTATAAACGAGCACGGGTGATTGCAAAGGGAGATTCGATGGCATGTGAATTTGAATTATCCGAATTGGGACGTCTGGAAGTCTTTGCCAGGGTTTCGGGAGGGATTTTTTTGCTGTCAATCGTGTGTGATAGCGATAAAAGTGTTGAAATTCTCACGCATGATCTTTATCATTTGCAAAAAAAGTTGCATTTGTTGACGAAAAATGGTGCGATGGTGGAGGTCTATCGGGATAAAGACGCACGGGATCTTGTATGCGGGGAAGTCGATGCGCTTTTACGTGAATCGCGTGTGGATGTCCATGTATAGGCGGGGGTTATGAAGAAAAAAAAAGCGGTTGCGCTTGGCTATGAGGGAAATGATGCGCCTTCTGTGGTTGCTTCGGCAAAAGGGGTTTGTGCAGAAAAGCTACTTGAAATTGCAAGATTCCATAATGTCCCCATTTATGAGGACGCCGACCTTGCGGAAGCTCTTTCCGTATTGAATACAGGTGATGAAATTCCCGAAGATCTCTTCCGCGCTGTTGCGGAGGTATTCGCATATTGCTACCGTATTAACGAACGTTTGAAACGCAGGCTTGATGAGCTGTTTCAATAAATGTGTGCGAGGAATTTTCGGTAACAGGCTGTCTGTCTGACGCACGATACACAGGAGCAATGATGACCCAGATGAGGAAATTGAGTATTGATGAGTTAAAGCCCGGCATGAGGTTCAACAAACCGGTCTATATCGACAGCAACAACATCCTGGTCGACTCCAATATCACCATCAAGGAAAGCGATATTAAAAAACTGGTGACGCTCGGAGTGAGGCATGTAGAAACCGCAGGAGAGCTGGTTTCAACTGAAGCGGATCTGAAGCTCGAACAGAAGGTTTCGTCTCAGCATGGCATCGATGTGCGGTCCATCATGCGGGATTATGAAACTCTTCTAAAAAAAAGAAAGGACCTCATCGAGATGCACCGCAAAGCATGCGTGGAAGTGGAGCGGGTCCATAATGCCATCAAAGCCAATGAGAAATTTTCTATTGACGGGCTTTCCGCAATTCTGAACGATATCATTAAGCTTTTAGGGGAATGTCCCAACGCATTTATCTTTCTCTACGGCCTTGATGAAGGGAAAAATTATCTGGTGGTGCATTCGGTCAATGTGACCTTTTATTCGCTCATAATCGGAATATCGTTGAAATATGCTCCCGAAAAGCTCCGCGATCTTGGCCTTGGAACGCTTCTCATTGATGCGGGAATGCTTAAAATTCCGCCGTACATCATCCACAAACAGTCAAATCTCACCGATCAGGAGTTCAATCTTATCAAGACGCATCCGCTTCATGGGTATCGCGTAATCAAACAGCTCGGTAGTGTGAGCGAGCGGGTTGCGATAGTCTCGCTTCAGCATCATGAATCATACGACGGCAGGGGGTATCCGCGAGGCTTAAAAGGCCATCAGATCGATGAGGCGGCGAAGATTGCGGCCATTGCCGACAGCTATGAAGCGCAGATCACCAACCGCACCTATCGCAAACGGCAGTATTTTTATCATGCGATGAAAAATCTCCTTTCCAGCGGTGTGAGTCGTTTCGATCCGGTTATTCTCAAAGTATTTCTTTCACGAATGTCAGTGTATCCGATCGGCTCGATCGTGCGTCTGAAAGACAACAGCATTGGCATTGTCATTGGCTCGATTCCTCAGAAACCTCTCCGTCCAATTCTAAAACTTGTCTTCGATAAGAATGGCGAACGTATTAAAGAACACAGAATGGTGAATCTCCTGGAGGAGATTTCATTGTATGTGGTGAAGGCGCTTGACGAAGATGAAGCCGGTGTCAGCTTTCTTGAAGTGCTTTAAAAGGGCAATTGCATGAATACGCACAAAATCGGAGTGTCAGGCGAAGAAGCGGCGGCCAGGTTTTTTGAAGAACACGGATTCTCAATTCTGGCTAAAAATTTTCGTTTCGGTAGAGCAGGCGAGATTGATCTTGTGGTGCAAAAAGACAATCTGGTAATATTTGTCGAAGTAAAAAGCCGAAATACCGATACCTACGGAGGTGCGATATATGCAATTGGGCCTTCAAAAAAGAGAAAGCTCAAAATAGTTGCAGACGCATTTCTTCGGCTGAATCCCACATTAAATGATAAAAATATGCTATTCAGATTTGATCTGCTGGCCTACAATAATGGATCTTTTAACTGGGTTCAGGATATCATCCGCTGAGAATATTTTTTAATTTTCCATAAAGTTTCGTTAAGTCATCCTTCTAAAAAACCGAACAAATTAATAGGGGCGTGTATACCCGCCCAGGGAGGGGAGGGTGCCCCACTTTTAAGGGGAAAAACCATGAATAGTCTCATGAGCAAGGATGATCGTGAGATACAGGAGCGTAAAGTCGGCAGGGATAAGCTCACAATCGAGGAGTATAAAAAACGCATGGCCGATGATCAATATATCGAACATGCCATCCAGAAAATTGCCACTGATTTGTCGCACTATCTCACGCGCTGAAGATATCGTGGAGCCGGGAAACTCCTTTTGTCCGGATAAACGGCTGTATGCTTGAAAGCAAAAAATCATATACGATTATTAAGGAAAACCGTACCCTCCTGCGGCTTTTTTATCTTCTGCTTGGAGCGGTGATTGCCGGGCTTATCTATCTGTTCCGCTATTATTTCTGGCCGTTTCTGTTTGCGCTTATCATCTACATGGCGCTAAGGCCGATAAATGAAAAACTCAGAAAGATGGTGCGCTTTGGGTCGCTTTCAAGCTTTCTTATGCTTGTGGGGCTTTCCTGTGCGGTTTTTGTGCCGGTCCTGCTTCTGCTTTTGGGAATTGCTGATCAGGCGATGGAATTTTACAGGCATATTCGAAATGAACTCACTCAAGCTGAAGTGAGTGAATGGCTTGCCAGAAATGATGTGGCACAATGGCTTTATGCACAGTTTAATATCAATCGAGGAGAGATAATTGGAAAGATTGTTTCTGTGCTTGAACAGTTTTCCATGTCGATTTTAAACAATGTGACCGTGGTGGTTGGATTTTCGTTAAATTTTGCAATGAATTTTGTGTTCATGCTTCTCATTCTTTTTTTTCTGTTTAAAGATGGGCACAAGCTGGAAGAGCCTTTTTACCGCATTCTGCCTTTCCCCGATGATGTGGAACAGGATGTGGTAAAGCGCCTCAAGGAAGTGGTGAAGATGCTTCTTGCGGGCAATCTTTTTATTATGATCCTTCAGGGGTTTTTCCTCGGAATCGGTTTTTTTATTGCGGGAATACCGGGGGCGCTATTGTGGGCTTCCATTGCGGCGGTACTTTCGCTTATTCCGGTAGTGGGCACGATGATCGTATGGCTGCCTGCTGTTGTATTTTGTGTCATAAAAGGATCGTATTTTCTTGCTGTCTTTGTCGCGCTCTGGAGCCTGAGCTGGTATCTAATGCTGGAGAATGTGGTAAAGCCTGCGATTTTTGGAAAAAAATTGCATTTTCATCCACTCATTTTCTTCTTCCTTCTGCTCGGAAGCCTCAAAGCTTTCGGCCTTGCAGGTGTAATTTTGGGCCCGGTGCTTCTGACGCTTTTTTTCTCGCTGTGGGAGATATATAAAATTATTGGCGGAATTGCCGCACACGAGCAATCTTCAGGCTGAAAGACACGTTTTACCGTGTATTGTTAAGTGCGTAAAATTTCATGGGCCTTCGCCGCGATTTCTGCCGGTTCATCTTCAACAGGTAACATTGTTTGATTTCGGCAACCATCGGATTTTATCTTCGAATGATGCTCGAATGTATTCCTTTGAGTGCGAATATGCGGGAAATAGATGGTACATGTTTTAGCAAGTGCCGATTCGCTCTACATATACATAAATACGTTGTTTTGCCATTGCATGGCTGAGATTGCTTCCTTCGCCCGTTTTTTCGTTGGATAGATTCGTATAGAAAGTATAAAAAAAAATTTGAAAAAAAATCCATGTGGTATAATTGATGTAAAATCGAATACATCTCTTCCAATGTATATTATGTATATTATTTGGAAGATTTTGTTTTAGATGAATATTCATGAATCCAATATCGCAAAAGGAAAATGTTTCCATTGACCTTTCCCGCTACGAAGAAATTTCTCACTCGTTTTTTGAGAAGCTCAGCGGCGAAAAGGTGCTTTCCTTTAATATTTTCGATCAAAACGAGAATATAATCTTTCAAGCAGGGAAAGCAATAACGAAAGATGAGATTGTTGAAAAATCCAACCAGGGCATCCGCTTTTTTATTCCTCGATTATCCGAAAAGATCGGGAATTATGATTACGAGATATTCTCTAAAGACAAGTTGTGCACTCTTGCAGAAAATACTGCATCGACATATTCATCAATTCGACAAACCGGCAAAATGACATATGATCAGTATGTTCAGACTCACCGTGACATGGTGGAGCTTTTGACGGGTTTGAAAAGCGAAGACCGATACGGGGGTGTGCTCGGGCTATTAAAAGACATCAGCAACTTTGATTACTATACCTATGTGCATTCTGTTAATGTCGGTCTTTTGTCCATGATATACCAGTACAAAACCTCGTACAATGCAGATCGGATTCGCACAATGTCGATGGCCGGGTATTTGCACGATATTGGGAAACTGCGAATTTCAAAGGAAATCGTGGATAAGCCGGGTTCCCTTTCGAAACAGGAAATGAACGCAATGCTTGAGCATACCCGTGAAGGATATCGTATTCTGGCGGATATAGAAAAATACTCCCCGCAGAAAAAAATAAGCGATCTTATTAAATTCGGTGCGCTGTTTCATCATCGAAAATTTTCCATCTATGGGTATCCAAATCGAAAAGAGCGCGACGGTGCAAGCAGGGAGTTTTACTTAAAGCTTCCGGAAGAAGTGCGTATTTTGGGTATCTGCGATGTGTATGATGCCCTTACCACTACCACTCCATGGCGGCAGGGAAATGATTCGCGCACTGCGCTGCGTGCGATACTGAACATGTCGAATTATTATTTTTCAGTCTCGGACGTACATCTTTTTTTAAAAGCGCTTGCTCTTTCGCTCAATCATGGGCGAGGTATTATCGACGAGGGAAGCTTCGTGATGATCGAGGCGAGTGGCAAATCCATCGGCAAAGAGCCATCTTCCGCTGTATATGAATTCGCGCGGGTGATTGAACTGTTCAAAGGCAGACCGCTTAATCCGCGAATTGAGGTGTTTTATGATGCGACGCTGAATAAAAAACGAAACCGCATCCAGATTGACCTCCGTTCCGATAATTATCGCAAAATCGTTCGGGTGATTGAAAACTCGCGGATGAATGAGATGCTTCGTAAAGTTTTGATGGAATAGGGCATGTGTATGGCGTTTATTGTTCTCAATGAAATGAGGGAATATAATGCGCATATTCAAAGAGCACTGGAGCCGCTGAATGAACGCACGGAAATTTTCAGTGATGAGCGAGAATTTTTAGAGCGGATTGGCAGAGGTAATGTTTGCGCACTTGTGATAGCGATTTATTCGGAAACTGTTGACGGTCTGTTTGTTCTGGAAAAGGTACGAAAAAATAAAAATCTGGAATCGATACCGGTGGTGGCCATTTCGGTATTGAGGCATCCTCTTCCTTTCATCGATGCGTATGAGAAAGGGGCGGATGAATACTTTACGTTCCCGATAAATGAAGCGGAATTTACACAAAAATTAAGAAAGTTGATTAACGCCTGATTACAATATTGGGAAACCTTTGAAATTAACTCTGCGCGATATTCGCGTTTGCGCACAGAATCTCGATCCTATCACTATTTCTATTGTCGGATTGCATAAAAAAATCGATCTTTGTAGAGCTCTTTAGGCAAATTTCATGAAAATCTCTTGACGTTTTCGATTTATTTTTGTATGTTGTAATTGGTCGAACCACTCAATCACCGTGCCACTAAAAACAAGGCCGGGGGGAATTGAGTGATATCTCATTCAGGCGCACTCACATGGGTACAAAGAAGAATGCGAATAACGCTCGTGCGGTGGTGATAATAAAAAAACTACATTCTTTGAAGGATCAGAAAACCTATACGGAATATAGGCCGCTGGCGGTGCTCCAGACCATGTATAAGGATTGTGGGGGGCGTGGCGGTTGGACGCTTGTGATGGGTAAGGGTTTTACGAGAGAAGACCGTGAGCGGATTGGCGGGAAGGTGCTTTTGGCGGGACATTGCGCAATTGAAGAATTGTACGATGAATTGAAAAGTAAACTTGGCAAAAAAAATGTATACTGTAGCGGAAAGTGCAATGATCTCAGAGCAATGGCAGAATCAATGTGTCATTTGATGAAAGTCAATCCAATGAAACTTGCACCAGTTAATCCTGTAAAAGGACTGTATTGCGTTCTAAAAGCAAAGTTAAATAAAAGCCATGGCATGATGGTGAACCCGCTTGCGCATGTCATTAAACTGCATTGAGCTGGTTGAAGGAATGTGAAATAGAAAATATGAGCCCGGTAAAGTTTGAATACGAGACGCAAAATTCGAAACGCGAAGCGGCGTCGGATTCGATACCACACGTGAAGCTCAATCCCGTGAGCAGAAGCCGTCTGCATGAGGAAATCGTTTCGCAGGTTCAGAAAAAAATCATCGCGGGTGAACTGAAATCGGGTGAAAAGCTCCCATCGGAGCGTGAGCTTGCGGCAAGTCTTAGCGTCAATCGTGCCACGCTCAGGGAAGCGTTGAAAAAACTTGAGGTGCAGGGGCTTGTGGAAATTCGACACGGTGACGGCGTGTATGTGAAAGATTTTCTGGAAAGCGAAAGCCTGGACGTGCTTAAGGCGATGATATACCGCGAAGAAGGAGTTGATCCGGAAATCATCGACAGCCTTCTTGTCGCGCGAACAGCACTTTTGCCGGAGGTTGCGGCAATGGCTGCCTTAAAGCGCAATGACGTGCAATT
>DYLV01000210.1 GCA_020721925.1 Leptospira biflexa | reverse complement strand
AAAATATCCTTCTACCCATTAATACGATGAAATCAGCCAGAAGATAAAATTTTTTATAATAAATTGCGTTTTCGGCAAAAGAGATTCCCGCATGGGTAGGAAGGTATAAGGGATATTCCAAGGCAGGTATTTTGACATTGTGAAGGATTACATAATTCTTTTTGACAACATCATACCGCGTGTAAGTGGGATTGGTCAAGGTGCAGATGAAAATTTTCGGATATTTTAGAAACATTGATAGTGGCATGTTTTTCGCCCGTATCCGAAGTGATATTTAAAACCGTGAAAACACACAATGAAAATGTTGAATGTGTCATGTAGGCACTTTTAAATGCAGGCTTTTATGTCTAAATATGCGAAAAATTTTTTATGTAATGTATGAGGTAAGTTTCAGAGGTGTGGCATGCGTCGCAGTAATTAAAATAAGAATATATCTTCTCTAAAAAGAAAAGCCATATTTTCGAATAGCAACTGTATAATACCCCGCGTTTATGCGAGGTATTATACAGCGGAACAACAGCTATTTTTTCTTCGCGGTCTTTTTTGGTGCAGCTTTTTTGGTAGTTGATTTAGTAGCCGCTTTTTTCGCGGTCTTCTTTGGGGTGCTGCATTTGGGCATTGGATACCTCCTCCGATAAAATTAATTCTACGTAATTATGTGACATAATTTTTTTCAAGCTTTTTTTGATTATTGATTAGAAAATATCGATTTTTTATTCAAAAAAATTACCGAAGAGGGAAATAAACTAATTTATTGTACATTAAAATAACTCGAATGTAGTTTAAGATTGAGAGTAACAATAATGCACTATTTTATTATCTTTTACAACCCTTCAGCCACTTCGGTGAGCGGCCGTTTTATTTGTGTGTGATATTCACTACTGCCAAAATTCCATACACCGCTGTTCCAAGCACCACCATCGTGGCGCCGGGTGGGGTATCCAGATAATATGAGAGCAGAAGCCCACCGCACATCGCGCCAAAGGCGAAAAATATTCCCCATGCAATAACACCGCGGAAGTTTTTGGTGAGCAAGAGTCCGAAGCTTGCGGGAAGAACCACCATCGCGGAAACCAGTATAATGCCGACAATTTTTATGCTGATAACGATGATGGCGGCAAGAAAAATGAAAAGAATGCTATCAATAAGCTCGGTGCGGACTCCGCTGACAAGGGCAACTTCTTCGTCGAATGTCATAAAGAGAATGCGGTGGATGAAAAGTGTGATGAATGGAAAGAACAGAAGAAGCACGGACGCAGAGATGTAAAGGTCTTCAGCGGTGACTGCAAGGATATTGCCAAAAAGATAGCCCTGGAGATCGAACGAGTATGCTTTCTTAAGGCGAATGAGCAGGGCCCCGAGCGCCATTGAAAAGGCAAAGAAAATGCCGATGCCTGCATCGGGTGAAATTTTACCGCGTCTTGAAAGCTTCGCAATGGCAATTGCGGAAAAGATGCAAAAGAGAAGAGCCGTCCAGAACGGATTTATACCGAAAAACACTCCAATTGCGACTCCCCCAAATGCTGTGTGCGCAACGCCCGCGCCAAGAAATGCCAACTTGCGTGTGACGACAAAAAAAGAAAGTGTGCCAAAAAGCAAAGACAACATCAGGCTTGCAAAAAATGCGTGTGTGAAAAAATCCATTGCGAATAGCTCACTCATCGCTCACCTCTGCAGGTGGGACAGTTTTTATCGTGGCGTACCACGTGTATATTCGATCCGAAAACTTTCGCAATCATTTCATGAGGCTGGCATTCTGATGGCTTTCCATGGAAGTGGATTTTCCTGTTGATGCAGGCAAGCTTATCAACAATCTCCGAAACCGCACCAATATCGTGCGAGACCATCAAAATAGTAAGACCGGATTCGGTGCGCAGTTTCTGCAAAAGTTCATAAAACGAATCCTGCGCTACTGCGTCCAGACCTGTTGCGGGTTCATCGAGGAGCAGTATTTTCGGTTCAAGCGCCAGCGCTCGTGCGATGAGAACGCGCTGTTTTTGCCCACCCGAAAGGCTTCCAAAGTGTTGGTTCCTATGTTCGAGCATACCTACGCGATCGAGCGAGGTTTCAATTACAGCGCGGTCTTGGCGCAACAGCTTTTCGAAAAGGCCGGTTCGTGTATAGCGCGACATAGCCACAACGTCCCAGGCGCGGACGGGGAACTGGCTGTCATAGCTCGATTGCTGGGAAAGATAGCCGAACATGCCTTTCTTTCGCGCTTCATTCGGGTTCATTCCGTTTACCGTTACGGTTCCGGTAAACGGCTCCTTGAGTCCCATGATTGTCTTTAAAAGGGTGCTTTTACCGCTCCCATTTGGTCCTACTATGGAAACGATTTCACGCTCATCAATTGTTAACGTGATGTCTTCCAGCACCACATTGTGCTCATATCGCAACGAGATGTTTTTAACTTCTATTAGAGGCCTTGTGGTCATTCGGAAAGTGCCTTTGCAAGAGTTTTTGTGTTGTATTCCATAAGCGAGAGATAGTTCGCGCGCTCGGGGATTTGAGGGTCGCCGATGCCATCGAGGCGTACTTCTCTGCCGCCAATTTCCCTGATAAAAGCCTCGGCTGTTTTTGAGCGTGTGTAAAAACTTACGACGACGACTTTTATGCCCTCCTTTAGTGCGCGCGTTTTAAGATTTTGAAATTCCTTTAGCGATGGTGAATCGCCATGGCCGGATTCAATTGTGCCCGCGATCTCGATGCCGTAGTCGGAAGCAAAATAGTCCCACGAAGGATGCCACTGGAAGAAGCGCTTTTGCTTTACTCCTGAAAGCATGCCCGCAATTGCGCGATCGAGCTGTGAGAGTTTGCCGCTGTACGCTGTGTAATTTTTAGAAAAGTGCGTTGCTTTGTCAGGGTATAATGTAGCGAAAAAATCGCGCATCGATGCAGCAATGAGTGTTGCGTTTTTCACCGAAAGCCAAACGTGCGGGTTGGTACCTTTGATGATGTCGCTTAGAAATAACTTTTTCTTCTGCGGCGATATCATATTACCGGCCCAGCCGTCAAATTCCGGATGAACTCCAATGAATGCTTCCGCGCTTTTTAACAATTTTGCCGTTGAAGGGTCGGCTTCAAATGTGTGGGGATTTGCGTATGGAGGTACAGTGCAAATAATTTTTAGTGAATCGCCCGCGATGTTTTGTGCGATATCAGCAATCGGTACAATGGAGGTGGCAATAATGGGTATACCACTTGTCTGAGGTTTTGTGCAGCTTCCCATTGTCCAAAAAATTCCAAGCAGGCACACAATTCCGAGAGAATAATTTTTGTTCGATACGCACATACAAACTTCTCCACTTTAATTAGTGTAAACAATATTGTACGGATA
>DYLV01000209.1 GCA_020721925.1 Leptospira biflexa | reverse complement strand
CGCAAAAGGTAATTCTTATAATTCAGGTCTCTTAAACGTTACGCTATCAAATAATCATCATTCATAATAAAAAATGAATTTGGTCAGACGTCTGACCGAATTGGGAATACGAAAACCATCTTCGAAAGACGTTATGCGAAATATGAATGCTTCCCCCATTCAGCGCCTCCCTCGAGATTATGATATTTGTGAGAAGTGAAAAGTGAGTTGTGAAGGATGAATAGTAAAGGGAACGGCTTTGACTCACGCGGAGGAAAAAGAGAAGACCCGAGACAGGACGTCGAAGGAGGGCCGATGAGGACACGGACGTCCTTCAGCGGCCCATGCAGAGTGAGATTCGAAAGTACAAGTTTTTTTAGAAATACTCAGATCATGCATGCGCGCGTGATCGCAAAAATTAAAATAGGAGGGATGTTTATGGATTTTACACTGGCGAACATTTTACAGAGTTCATTTCAGCGAGGAGTTAAGTACCTGGTGCCGGTGCTGGTAAACACGATTCTCTGGATTGTGACAATCTGGATACCGTACCTGAATGTTGGTACTACTATCGGCCTTATGATCGGCATTATCGCGAAAATGTCGAAAGATGAAGAAATCGGCATGGCCGAAATATTCAATCCGCAGTACAGGAAGTACATGGGTGAATATTTCCTGGTAATCGGCTTCATCCTTGCAGGTGTTCTGGCCGGGATGGCGTTTCTGTACATTCCCGGCATTGTCATCGGAATCGCATGGATGCTCGCCCCGCTTTTCGTAATCGATCGCGGTATGACGCCAATAGATGCCATAAGCAAAAGCAATCAGGTGACCTATGGGAAGAAGTGGACTATTTTTGGTACCATGTTTGTAATCTGGGTTGTGGGCTATATCGCTATCTTTATTGGCGCGTTCATTCTTTCAAAGATTCCCGCTATCGGTGGAGTATTAACCGCACTCTGGACCATCGGCGGCATAGCGCTCCTTGTGACAGTTAATATGGCCGCACAATCGGTGATCTACGGCGAGCTGGGCAAATAAGGTATTGGTGTCCAATACACGCATGTGTAATTAGACTGTACTGTGAGATTACTTGCTGAGGGAAAGGGGTATTCCCCTCTTTCTCTCATGCTCATCGCTCCTGTCTTCTCGACAATTTCACGGAAGCTTTATAGTTCGAATCCACCGAGATGAAACTTATCGCACAATGAATCCGCCGGAAAAATAAATTGAAAGCGCGTCCATAGTCATGCCGACCGCCCAGTGGAGAAAAAAACCTCCCCAGATGCTTCCGCTTCGAAGCGCCATGTAGCACAGAAGAATCCCCGCGATAATTGACCCGGCGGCTTCACTTGAGGGCTTCGCGAAATGTACCATTACATAGGGAATCGTTGAAATCAGAATTGCCACATTTCCGATTCTGGGATATAAACCGAAAAGGAGAAACCCTCTGAAAAAAAATTCCACCCCAAGATAGTAGAGTCCATAGAAAAACCACCAGATCATAAGGTGTCCGAACCCATACCTTGTATAAAAGAAGAAGGGGTACATTTCCTGGAATTCTTCACGCCTTCCTGCCCATACAAGCAGGGGAAGAAGAACCAGATAGGCGATCGCAAATAGGTGGATAAACTCGCTCTGCCTTGCCCAGCCAATTCCGTAGTGTCGGAGTGTGCGGGGAAAAGATTGCGCGGCAGTTTTTTCGGGGAAAACATGAATGATGAAAATGAGCGCGATAACAGGAATTGTGAATAGTGTTATGAAATGAACGAGTGAAAACCCGGCGCTCTGGAGTATTGCGCTTTGAATTGGTTCAAGCTGCGTGCGGCCTTCAATAATGCGGTTGAGCCAGTTTACAGGCATGTAGTTGTTGAGTATGAGGCAGAGAAGTGCAAAGGCGATGATTGTGTTCACATGCAGTCCAATTTCTTTTGTTGTAGCGCCAAACTGCCCAATGGTATTGCTGATTTTTTCCATAATTTTCCATGTCCCCTTATCGGTAGTGCCGAAATGCAAAGGGTTTGCGGGATGAAAGATAGTTTTTTTGATGCATGTTCATGCGCGCTTCCTTTTCGAAGATGATGTTGGTATATGCGTCAAAATGGCTCATTCCCCGGATGCGATTTTTCAGATAATCGATACAATACCATAGATAAAAAAACACCAGCGCAAGTTCGATTTGCTGCCTGAGATGAATTGCTTCGTGGCGGATGATCAGTTCCACATCAATATGTTCCGGCAATTCTTCCCGTATGATGACAAAAGGGAACAGAGCGATGGCAATAACCCATTTGGAGTTGAAAGTGATAATTTGTAATATTCGTGTGTTCCGTATAAGTATCACAATGGTTAGCTCATGAATTCGGAACGAACATTGCCCTTATGATACCCCTTTTCGAGATATGCAATGAGATGCGGATAACCGGCACATATAATATTTTTCATCATATCGAAAGGAAGGTCAGCAAAGGTGCCATGGTCGCGGAGATATTCCATGTGTTTTTTCCCCTCCCTGTTGAAAGGGAGAAAAATAGAGTCGTTTTCACCATCGAACTCAAGAGGCGAGATCCCGGTCTTTTCGCACAATTTTGCGTCGAACGCGGGTGTTGCTTTGACCCATCGTCCTTCGATCAGCAGTTGTACATAACCGTGAAAAAAGAATATGTCCGTTTGAAGTATATTGCGCAGATGCGGTGAAGAGAGGTGGTTGCGCACATCCGCGAAGCCGAGTCGGGCGGGAATATGGCATCTTCTTGCGGCGGCTGCCAGCACTATCGCTTTTTGCACACAAAACCCTTCGTTTTTTCGAAGTACGGAGCTGGCCTTATAATCCTCTTTTACAAAGTTCACCGCATAGGGATTGTATCTGATTCCATCGCGAACAGCATAATAGAGCCGTATGGCCCGTTCTTTCGGTGTTGCTGCGCCTTGAAGTATGTTTTCCACAAAAGATACCACGCGGGTGCTTTGATAATCGAGATAATACGTTGGTGTGAGATATTGTGTTTCGGCCTGCATGAGGCAATGATAGCGATTGCCGGCGCCTGCCGTCAAGCACAATCATTTGAAAAAAATATGCGTTTTTTCGAAAAAAATTTTTATGTGAAAGCGATTTCCATCGTATTCATAATGAGAGGGAAAAAATTTTTTATGTGTGGAGGTTTCCATGTTTATCAACAATTCTATGACTCTTGCTGGATTTGTGGCAAAAGATCCTGAAGTGTCCATCACAAAGAGCGGAAAAACGCTCTGCGTATTCGTGCTGGCAGTGCCGAGCCAATCAAAAACCGATAAAGTTCCTCGCGTTTCATACTTCGATATAGAAACGTGGAACAGGCTTGCCGATTTTTGCGCAAAAACCGTAAAAAAAGGGAAGCATATCCTGGTGAATGGCACACTTCGCCAGGACCAATGGGAGGATGCGGAT
>DYLV01000208.1 GCA_020721925.1 Leptospira biflexa | reverse complement strand
TCATTCTCTTGGACAGCGATGAATTCGCGCTGGGAAAATCGTACGAGAAAATCAGAGATCGGCTTTGCCGCTACCGCCGCGAAAACCGCATTGGCGATGACTGCATGTCTGAAGTGTTATCAAACATAAAAATTCACTCCAAACTCAACGATCTGGTAAACGCCGACATCGTTATTGAATCCGTAACAGAGAACATGGAAATCAAAAAAAGCGTGTTCCGCAGCCTTGATGCGATCTGCCGTCAGGGAATCGTGCTCGCGTCGAATACTTCCTCGCTTTCAATCACTTCGCTCGCTTCCGCCACAAAGCGCCCCGAGTACGTAATTGGCATCCATTTCATCAATCCCGCCCGCGTGATGAAACTCGTGGAAATAGTATCCGGCATGGCAACAACCCGCGAAACGGTTGAAACCGCAAAGGAGCTGGCAAGGAAGCTCGGCAAAGTCCACGCCGAATCGCAGGATTACCCCGGATTTCTTTTGAATAGAATTTTGGTTCCCATGATCAACGAAGCAATATATGCGCTCTACGAAGGTGCGGGCAGCGCCGAATCGATTGATCGGGTGATGAAGCAGGGGATGAATCTGCCAATGGGGCCGCTCGAACTTGCCGACATGATTGGTCTGGATGTGGTGCTTGCGGTCATTGAGCAGCTTTTCAAGGGATTTTCCGATCCTAAATACCGCCCCTGCCCGCTTTTGAAAAATTACGTAGCGGCGGGTTATTTAGGCAGAAAATCAGGAAGAGGGTTTTACAGCTACTGAGCGATGAAGAACTCAGACGAAAAAATTTTAAGCCCGATTGAACGAGCGATATGGACCGCCCTTATCGCCGGTATATATATCGCAATATATTTTATTCCAGAATCGATCTTGCGCACCAACCTCTGCCTGTTTAAAATGCTCACCGGAATTGATTGTCCTCTCTGCGGTATGACCGAGAGCATGCATCTTGCCTCACGTGGTGAGATTTTTGCATCCCTATCAAGGCATCCGCTCGGCGTGGCGCTGGTTGCTTCGATTTTCGTTTTTACGCCGTTTATAGTCGCAGGGAAAATACCTGAGGTACTTGCGCGATATGCGTTGATTTTTTTGATTTCAGGTTTTGCCGCCTGGTGGATTCTCAAAACTTTTATAATATTATAAAGGAATTATCGTATGAAAAGGGAAATTAATCTTTCGACAAAATTGCATTTTGATGAGCTCGTCGACAGCGCGATTTCGCTGTATAAAAACAACTTCAAGTACTTCCTCACCATCATGGCTTTTTTTTATGTTCCCGCAATTGTTGTTCTCATGCTGTTTTCGGTTTCCATGAGCAGTGAATACACTCACATGCTACAGGCAATACATCAGCCAGCACCAAATCCAAACGCAGTCATAGGCATCATCTCGAAGCTCATGCAATACGCCTTTCTTTTTTTCGCCATCTACATGCTCATGGGGACGCTCGCCGGAGCAGCCGTGGTGAAAGGCACAGAAGTGAAACTATCAGGGGGCAGCGCATCCGAAAAAGTCGTATCACTCATGGCGCTAAAAAAAACAATCCCGCTTGTCGTCACCTCCCTCATCGCATCGGTAATGATGGGGGTGGGTGTGCTTTTTTGCATTGTGCCATTCTTCATTCTGGCAGTCTATTTAATCTATATTGCACAGGCAATAATGCTCGAAGACACCTGGGGATTTGGTGCCATCGGCAGAAGCTTCACCATCACATCCGGAAATTTCTGGGCAACGATTCTTATTCCGCTCGTGTTCTATCTTGCATATTTTTTCATCTCCTCGCTGATTTCTTATGCGATACTCTTCACCCCCTACATGAACATGATTAGAGAAATCATCGGGAATCAGGGCCAGACCGATCCGGAGTTTTTTACCCGATTTTATTCTGAAAATATCTGGCTTTTCATCATTCAGACAATCACAATGAATGTATTGTTCATACTCTTGAGCCCGATACTATCTATCACGCTCACGCTGAAATATCTAAATATTCGAAATCTCAAAGAAGGAACTTCGCTCGCCAATGCAATACAGGAAGAAAAGCGCCTGGACATGTAGCATCCTTCTTCTTGCGGCGATATGCGCCAAACCGCTTGCGGCAGCAGTGCATCACAGCGATGCACATGTTCGTCATAGCCTTGCGCAGATTCTTTCCGCAAACAAATATCGCTATGCGGAAACCAACGCCGATTCTGAAACCGATAGCAAATCAGCTCTCGCAAGGATTATGGAAAAAATCGACAAATGGATTAGCCCTGTCACACAATATGTAAGAGGTCTTTTACTGGCAACCTCCGCCTTCGCGATTGCAGTCTATGCGATTATATGTATTGCCATCGTCTCAGGAATGATTCTTTTGATTCGCAGGTTGAAACCCGTCGCAAAAAGAGTCAGAAGTTCAGGTAATGACGGAGAATCCAGAAGCCTTGATTATGAACGGGAATTTATACGATCGAATACTCTCGCACGCGAGGGGCGATTCCGGGAAGCCATCCAGTGCTGCATCAAAGCCCTATGGCTTTTCTATCATTATAAAGGCTACATACGCTACATGAAAGACATCACCAACAGAGAATATCTTGCCCTCGTACACACACAGCAAAAGAACAGCGCGCTTGAGGAAATAGTCATATGCGGCGAAACTGCCATATATGGGGGAGGAGAAGTAACGCGTGATACATGTGAAAACATACATCGTAAAGCTCTGGAAATCATTTCAAACTAAACAGGTGCGCACAGTTTTTGCAATTCTCATTGGCGCTTCCCTTGTATTTGGCCTCACTGCTTATCTTGCCTCCCGTTTTTTTAAACGGCAAAATCCAATTGATACCCGAATTGCCATGAGCGTATTCAATCAAGGTTCAAGCGGCACATCGGCATTTCGCGAGCTCTTAGAGGTTCTCCGCATACCCACGGGAACCGTCATGAGGACAACAGACCGCTTCAATTCTGAAACAGAAAGGAAAAGCGCGCCCGGGGTGCTCATTTTTTTTGAGCCGGAATCGCCGCTTGAAAAAAAGGAAATTTTGTATTTCAAAAAGCTCACAGAAAAGGGAATCAATATCGTCGTATGTACTTCCCATGAGGAAAAAGTCGCAGGACTTATGCATACACTGAGCGCCGACCGTTTCCAGAAAATTCGTCAGGGGAAATATCTTGCCGATGTAAAAAACTCTTCCTCGAAAATTGTACTCACACCGGCTGCTGGCTTTGGGAAAAAATTTACTCTTGAACTCCCGGGAAAAAAGCGCTTCCGCACCTACCATCGAGATTGGGAAGTATTCGCACGTGATGCACAGGGTATATTTATGGTTCGCAAATCATATCGCCGCGGATTTCTCATTCTCGCAAGCGACAGCGTATTTGCATCAAATCTTTTCATCAGAAATGCTGACAACGGTCTTTTCGCCTTCAGACTTGCTTCCGCGCTTGCAGATAACAATGCAGTATATTTCGATGAATATCATCACGGTT
>DYLV01000037.1 GCA_020721925.1 Leptospira biflexa | reverse complement strand
CTTCACTCCTGTATGCCGTTTTTTCTTGCAAGCATGGCTGCCGCTTCAACGATATGTTTCACACCGAAGCCGTGCTTGTTAAAAAGATATTCTTCCGTGGCTACCTCGCCAAATTTGTCGGGTATGCCAAGGCGCTTCACGCGAACGGGAAATTGTTCGGAAAGCACCTCGCAGATTGCTCCCCCCAGCCCGCCGATGATATTCTGGTTTTCCACCGTCACCACAGCCCCGGTTTTTTTTGCTGATGCGACGATTGCTGATTCATCGAGAGGCTTCACGGAAGGGAAGTGCAGAACTTCTGCGCTGATGCCTTTTTTCGAAAGCTCCTCCGATGCTTTGAGACAGAATTGCGTCATATAGCCGGTAGTGGCGATTGTCACGTCGCTCCCTTCGCGAAGAAGCGCCGCCTTTCCCGGCTCGAAGCGGTAATGTTCATTGAAAATCTGCGGCACCACCATGCGCACGAGCTGCATGTAAGTCGGCTGTGTGGATTCGGCCATGTAGCGCATTACACTGCGAAGCTCAAACGGATCACAGGGGCTATAGACATGCATGTTCGGCATGGCGCGCATGATGGCAAGGTCCTGAAAGCACATGTGCGTACCGCCGTTCGGACCCTGCGTGATGCCGGGAGCTGTGCCCACAATCTTCACGTTGGCATTGGCATAGGCCACGCTGATGGTAATCTGATCATACACGCGTCGTGAGGCGAAGCAGGTGAAGCTTGCACAGAAGGGGATTTTCCCTTCAACCGCCATTCCGGCCGCAATACCAATCATGTTTGCTTCGGAAACCCCTGTGTTGATGAAATTATTCGGATGCTTTTCGAGCACGGCGGGGTTTGTTCCCGATGCCTTGCTTAAGTCTGCTTCAAGGCAGTAAACATTCGGGTTCGCATCGATGAGTTCGTTTAATGTGTGCGCGTACACAAGGCGCATTTCCGTTTTTGCAATATCCATGGCGTTAGTCCTCGCAGTAGTTCAGTTCGTGATCGTGCGGAATGCCTTCGATGACTTTCTTGTAGGTAGCTTCATCGGGCACTTTAATATTGTGGCTTGAAACTTGATTCTCGTACTGGCAATGGCACTTTGCCTTCACAGTATGTGCAATGATCATCGCCGGTTTTCCCTTCACTTCGGCCGCCTTGCTGATTGTTTGGTACACCGCATCCCAATCGTGGCCATCCATTTCAAAAACGTCCCATCCGAACGCGCGCCATTTATCGGGGAGCGGTTCAAGCGAAAGCACCTCATCGGTGCGTCCGTCGATCTGAAGTTTGTTGTAGTCGCAAATTGCGACCAGATTGTCGAGCTTGTGGTGACCTGCAAAAAGCGCCGCTTCCCATATCTGTCCCTCATTGCTTTCACCGTCGCCAATGAGGCAAAAGATGCGGTGTGGTTTCCCATCCTTCTTCGCCGCAAGGGCCATGCCGCATGCACAGGAAAGTCCCTGTCCGAGCGAACCCGCAGTCATATCAATGCCAGGCGTTTGGATGCGGTCAACATGGCTTGGAAGACGCGTGCCGTCCTTGTTCAGCGTGCCGAGCCACGATTTCGGGAAAAACCCTTTTTGCGCAAGCGCCACATAAAGCACCGGGCCCGCATGTCCTTTCGAAAGCACCAGCCGATCGCGTTTGTCCCAGTGGGGATTTTTGGGGTCGGTTTTCATGATGCGGTAATACAGCGTGATGATGATTTCGACAAGCGAAAGCGCGCCGCCCAAATGACCCGAGCCTGCTTTGCAGATCATGTCGGTGATGATGTAGCGAAAATCTTTCGCCATTTTGTCGAGTTCGGCTTTGCTGAGCGATGCATTTGATGAATCCATTAGTCCCTCCGTTTAAATAATATGAAGTGCGCCGCCTAAAACATACACGGAAATGGTGACGCAGAGCGACGCGAGTACTGTCATAGCAATGCCGGCTTTTGCCATATCGGTGATGGTGAAATAGCCTGATGAATATGGAATGACGTTTGTCGGCGTTGAACTGACAAGAATGAAAGAAAGCGACGATGTAATGCCTGCTGGAATCGCTAAAAGTGCGGGGCTGATGTTCGTCGTTTTCGCAAGCGCGATGAGAAGCGGAACCACAATGATGCCGGTAACGGTGTTGCTCGAAAACATCACTTTCATAAGGGCGACACCGATGGTGATTATGAAAACAATCGCGAAGGGATGAAAAGAAGCGATGGAGCCAAAAAGCACATAGGCAATCCACTCCGCGGCGTTTGTTTTGAATATCGCCATTCCAAGGGAAAGGCCTGTCACAATGAGGATGATGCCTCCCCAGCTGATTTCGGCTTCGGCCTGCTTCCAGCTGAGCACATTGATACCAGGCAGGAAGAAAAGGCTGGCACACAAAAACGCGACGAAAGAAATTTCAAGATAATCAATGGCGCCGCCCGTCCAGGATTTAATAAACGGTTCGAGTATCCAGAGGGTGATGGTGATGAAAAAAATTGCGATGACCATCACTTCCTTTTTTGTGATGCTTCCCATTTCCTTTTTGCGTGCAAGGTATTCTTCTTTTGAAATTGAAACGCTGATATCTTCAATGGGAAAAAATAACAGGAGAATCCACCATGCGCAGGGTATAATCGCCAGTGCGGCGGGGAAGCCAATGAGACTCCAGTCCATAAATGTAAAGTTGATGCCGGCGAGATCTCGTAAAAAACCCATGGTGAGAGGATTTGGACCGCAGCCTGCTGGCGTTGCGATTCCCCCGATTAAAGGGCCCCATGCGGCGGAAATCATAAGCGCTTTTCCAAAATTGCTTTTAAGCTTCTCCGCTCCCGCATCGCGCAAGATTCCAAGTCCGAGGGGCAAAAGCATCGCTGCAACTGCCATATCCGTAATCCACGCTGAAAGAAGCGTACCCACCACTAAAAACGTGAGGACAATAAATGAAGGACGGTGACCGAGGCGGTAGAGCATAAAGGAAGTGACCCGTTTCATGATTGTGGTGGCGTTGATGGCAGAAGAGAGAATGAGCACGCCGATGAAAAAAAGAATAATGGAATTTCCGAAGCCGGTGGCGACAAGGTTTTTAAAAGTTTCTACTTTGAAGATTGTTAAAAGTGCAATGGAAATAAGCCCGGCAACAGGGAAAGGAATCGCTTCAGTGATCCACAGCACCACGGTAAATGCCATGACGGCAAGGGAGGCTTTGCCTCTGGCGGTAAGCGCTATGGTCCTCTCGCCCGATTGTATTGGCGAAGCGTCAGGAAGGATAAAAATTATTACCATGAGAATAATTGCAAACAGGAAAAACATATGGTGCCGATAGCGATTCCAGAAGTTTGAAAAGTTCATGGGTGCATTCAATCCTTTATTGAAAGATTTTGAAGGGTTTCTTCAGTGGGTATGCCTTCACGGTCCCATCCGCGCTGCGCATAGTAGGAGTTAAGCTGCACATCGAGCGCTTCTTTCGGGACATACCGCCCCCGGGCAGGACCGTCCGGGATGGGTTCATTCATCACGCGATTGGGAAGCGTGTCATGTGCTCTTGAAGCGCCGCGAGATATATTGATGAGGCGCTCCAGGGTGTAAATGCGCGCACCTGCGTTTAAAAGATCTTCCAGACTGAAATCCCATCCGGTGATGAGCTTGAAAGCTTCGACCAACGGTTCGTTGATAAGCCTGCCGAATCCGCGCTCCATGATAAAACGGCACATGACCAGAGAGTCGCCGAGCGCGGTGAAGTTTTGGCTCGAAACGCAGTATTTGGCAATATCTTCTGCCGTCATTTCGAAGTCGGGCTGGGGATAGCGGGGGCGCGCATCATGATGGCTTCCACCGCGCGTTGATGTTGCGTATGCAAGGCCCATTGTGCGAATGCCACGCGCGGAATGCCCGGCAATTTCAAGGCCTTTCACCGAATAGAGAAAATCGCGTGCGCTTTTCCCAATTGAATCAGCCATCTTTTCCGAACCGAGCGAAAGGAGTTCTCCGGCTTTGCGCCGGAAAGCGGTATCTCGAATAAGGCGAACCAGCACTTCGCCATTGCCGAATAGATTGTGTACGCCGAAAAGCTTTTCATCTAAAAGCCCTTTTTCGAGGCATTCCGCGGCGAATGAAAGGGTCACTCCCATGGAGATGGTGTCAAGGCCGAGTTCATCGCAAAGGGTGTTTGCGTTGAAAAGAGCGGTGACGTCGGACAAGTCGCACATTGTTGCAAGCGCGTAAATGCTTTCATATTCAGGCATCTTCACATTTTGACCTGCATATTCTCCCGAGGGTACCATCACGAGCTTGCCGCATGCAACCGGACAGCGACGGCATGCGACATTTTTCTTTTTGAATTCGCGCTGCATGCGCTCGCCGCTAATCTTTTCCCATTCAGGAAACACTTCCCCCTGATTGTTGCGCGATGCTAACATCCCGCGGTCGTTGATGATTTTCACCAAAACCGGTGTGCCGAGATCGGTTAGCTCTTTCGACTGATCGCGAAGAATTGAAATGCGGCTTTTTAAAAACTCCATTATGCGCGCGCGATTGGCAATGGGTGCTTTCAAACTTCCTTTTACGGCAATCGCCTTGAGGTTCTTTGAACCCATGACCGCACCAATGCCCATGCGGCCTGCCGCGCTGATGCGTGCACCGCTTGCGATAATCGCTGAAAAGGGCACGAGGTTTTCTCCTGCAGGACCAATCGCAGCGCTTTCAAAGCCGGCGCCTTCTCGCGCGATGATTTTGCGATGTGTTTTTGAGGTCTCAAGCCCCCAGAGCGCGTCTGCCGTTTGAATTGAAGCACCGCTTTCATCGATGCGAAGATATACCGGACAAGAAGCCTTTCCGGTGATTATGATTGCATCAAAGCCGGTGGCTTTTAACGCGGAAGCAAAATCGCCGCCGAAGTTTGAATCTCCGAAAAGGCCTGTTTGCGGAGAGATGGATGCCGCATGCGCGCGCCCACATCCCCAGACAGGGGAGCCGGTGAAGGGGCCTGTGGCGAAAACGATGATATTTTTTTCAGAGAAAGCCCCTTCCTTTGGAGGAACTTCCCTGCGGATGATGTCGGCGGCAAAGCCGTTGCCACCAATGAATTTTTGTGCATAATCTTCGCTTAACTCTTCAATTGAAGATATGCCGGTGGAAAGGTCAACGCGAAGAATTCTGCCAAAATAGCCATTCATATCAGTGAATCCCATATTGTGGGTGTCAATATAAATCCATAACGACTTATTGTCAAGGCTTTTGTGATACTTTTTTTTATGCACAAATTTTTTCAATAAAAAAACTGTGAGGGGTCAGAGCACTATTTTTCGTACCGCGCGCACAGTACTGCGCAAGGGGCCTATCTATACGAAAACTGTGGGGAAATTACGCCGAATACACCTGTCGCCTGTGATTGGCGCGAAATGCGCGTAAAACTGCTTTAAGCGTGGCAGGTACGTTCAAATATCGATATTATCGCATCTCGAGAATGACCACTAATCGCACCTTTGTGCCACATCACACCTGTCCTAAAAATCGTGTATGGTGTTAAGGTTAATATGGCAATAGCCACCTGGGTTTTTGTCTAAATAATCCTGATGATATTCTTCTGCCTTGTAGAAGTTTTTAGCTTTCGCGACTTCGGTAGTTACCATTATCCCCTTTGCTTTAAGTTGATATACTGTTTCATCAATGGCCTGCTTCTGCCCCTTGCTTATATAATATATAGCTGAACGATATTGAGATCCTATGTCTGGTCCCTGGCGGTTAGGGGTGCTTGGATTATGGATGGCGTAAAAATGTTTGAGCACCTTTGCAAGTGATATGATTTTTGGGTCAAAAGTTACAAGAACCGTTTCAACGTGTTTTGTTGTGCCGGAACAAACCAGTGTATAATCAGGATTGTGTGTGGTGCCACCGCTATACCCAACCGAAGTATCGATTATTCCTTTTACTTTTTTAAAATATGCTTCAACCCCCCAGAAGCAACCGCCGCCAAGAATAATCTGTTCAAATGGCAATTCGAGTGCATCAAAAAGGCGAAGGTAATCAAGATATCCTTCTTCTATCATTTTTTCAACGGGAATAAACCGCAGCGAAGCGGAATTAATGCAGTACCGTAAACCCGTTGGTGCAGGTCCATCATCAAACACATGTCCCAGATGTCCATCAGAGCTTTTACTGCGTACTTCAGTGCGTATCATGCCATGTGACGCGTCAGGGTGTGTGACGATAGCATTCTCATCAACCGGTTTGGTAAAACTTGGCCAGCCCGTACCAGAATCAAATTTATCACGCGAAGAGAACAATACTTTCCCGCTTATTCTATCGACGTAAATACCTGATTTCTTGTTATTCCAATATTCATTATTAAAGGGGGGTTCGGTACCGTTTTTGTATAATACAGTATATTGCAAAGGTGTTAAATCTACATTTTTCATGGGTTTTTCTTTCTGGAAAATATTTGTACCGCTTATTATCAAAATCATTGGAATTATACACTTTTTCATAGTATATTAAATTTAGCAACAATTATTAAAAAGTCATTATTATATTGTAATAATTACTCAACTTGACTGACTTTTATATCGTATAAAGTGTAGAATGAGAGGGAAAAAGGGATAAAAAAAGGCAAAAACAACCGATGAAGAAGGTGATCAAACCAATATTCACGGGAGTTAATTGCCTTTATGTTTAAAATCGTCCGTTTCCCTTCTAAAGTCAATACATTTTTTCTCTAATTGAAAACTGAATTTATTTTGGTCACTTTGAGTATTTCAAGATGCTGTGGCTTGACGTTTTTGACGCCCTGGTGTTTACTCTCTTTAATTTCATAGCGGTTACTCCTTGTTGTTATTTTTGTCCAGGAAATATATCCAGGACAACCGCTATGAATTTCAACTAATTTTGGGACATTTTCCTTTCAAGGGGCAAAAGCAGACAGGTATATTTCGATAAGAACAGTACAAAAAATTCTGGAGCATGCTTGTCAAAAGGCAGGAATAAAAAAAGAGATAACGGTGCATTCCTTGCGGCACAGTTTTGCAACTCATTTTTAGAAGCTGGGACGGATTTAAGATACATACAAGAGTTATTAGGACATAAAAGTAGTAAGACAACCGAGATATACTCATGTTAGCACAAAAATCTTGACAAAATAAAAAGTCCATTGGATAGTTTAAAACTAAATGAAGGAAATGAAAGATGACAAAATTTGTTAAAATTGAAGAATTCTGGCAATTCAGTCAGAGTCGGGATAAACGAAATACTTCGTCTATACTCCCAAAATGGAACAAAAAGGGAAGTACTGCGGATATGAACGAGTTGTGCGAAATAGAAATAGTCATTAGCTTTCCATAGTTTGAAGGTTAAAATAAGATTAAATCGTTAATTAACGAGGAGATTGTTATGAAAAATGACCAAGGAAGTGTTCAATCACATGATCAAAGTGCATATTCATATGATGAGCAGGCTCGAGAATATGGCTGGTCCGGCCCTGAAATACTCTTCGGTATGTGTTTTGAGTATATTTCTCCCGATTCTAAATTGTTGGATATCGGAATAGGTACAGGATTAAGTTCAGCATTATTTGCTAAAGCTGGATTAGAGATTTATGGAATTGATGGTTCAGTTGAAATGTTACATATCTGTAAAACAAAGAACATTGCTAAAGAATTAAAACAATACAATCTGAATGATTTGCCTTTACCATATTCAAATTCATTATTTCAACATATTATTTCTTGCGGTGTTTTTCATTTTATTGGTGATCTACAACCAATTTTTAGAGATGTTTCTCGAATTATTAAACCGGGTGGATTATTTTCATTCACAGTAAAGGCTGAACATTACGATAGAAAGACAGACTCTATCAAAACAAATGATATCTACTATTCTGAAAGGTCACCTGAAGGGGTCGAGGTATTCACACATAGAAAACAGTATATAAAATATCTTTTACAGTTACTCCATTATGAAGAATTAAAAGAACAGCTTTTTCTCGTGCAAAATGGACAAGAGAATAATTACAGTACATTTTTTGCTCATGTGGTTAAGTATAAAAAATAAAGCTTCATTAAATAAGTATTAGATTTTAGTTAAACGATTAGTCTCAGGTAATACAATACTACTTCGCATAACAGCGTATTCCCAAAATCTGAGAGGATATGAAAGTAGTAACCAGACTTCGGGAATACGCGGGACGTTATGTGAAATGCCACGCATAGGAAAAAACCATGAACAAATTACAAAATGAATATCAAAAGAAGTTCTCAGATAAACAATTCGTAAATGAAAATGTGCTTTGTGGTATATCAAAAAATGTTAAGTTACATAATGAACTAAATAATGTACGAAGCAGTGCCGCCGCCTGTCTTAATGTTTTTGGGTATTTAAACCAAAATCCTAAGGACATTATCCCTTTTTTCCAAAGTATTGGTTTACAGATAGATGAAATTCTTGATTTTCCTAAAAATGTAGATGTTGGCGGAGAAATATATGATGATATTGGTCCATTTGTTTTCGAATGGATTGGGCCACGACAGTCTGTTATAAATGAGAGAGGAGGTTCCAGAGGTCAAAACAGAACCAGCATAGACGCATTTTTACTTGTAAAAATTAATGGCAAAATAACTCAATTACTTATTGAATGGAAGTTTACTGAAACATATAATTCAGAAACATTTTTACATAAATTCGGTGGAAAAAAAGGGATTGAAAGACTAAGAAGGTACTCTGATGTTTTAGCAAGTATACGACAGGACGGCTTTCCTTTTGATTTCAAAGATGAGTTTAATATTGGACTATATGATTTCAATTATGAACCATTCTATCAATTATTAAGAATGACATTGTTAGCAAAAATGACAACTCCATTGCAATTAAATAATATCAAAATTGAAGATTACAGAATAGTTCATCTAACACATTCGCAAAATGAAGAATTAAATACACTCTCAGAAACTCATTTGAAATATTCTCCCGGATTAAAATCGTTTATTGGAAAAAGTCTACATAGCACATGGAATTCGATACTGAATGAAGATGAGAAAAAAAAGCACATTTTCGGCTTTTGGAACAATTCTTTAAGATGTTTATCTGAGAACGAAGAAAAGAAATATTTGTTGGAAAGATATGAATAGGCGTCGCACATCGTACAACAGCGGCTATACGCTTCGGCGGACTACCGCTCCTTGGCCTTCGGCTTGCGCCGTTGCGTGGCAGGCAGGAGCCACAGTTTCACCTCCACTATCGCTAAGGTGAAAACGCCGCATGCCCCCGCAACCGTTGTATGAAAAATTTTGAACCCCTTTTTCTGTTTTTAACGACATATCCATAATTTACTTGACAACTTGACAAGATAATATTATATTGTTATTATGAAAACATTACAAGTTGGCGAATTAAAGTCAAAATTCTCTCAAGTACTTGATTACATAAAAAACGGCGAAGAGGTAACTATTTCTTTTGGCAAAAAGAAGGAAAAACTTGCTGTTATTGTACCTTATTCAAAATACAAAAAAGGTATACATAGAAGATTAGGTATTTTAAAGAACAAAGCTTCTTTTGAAATACATAATGATTTCAAAATATCCGATGAAGAACTATTAAATCTATGAATTACCTGCTCGATACCCATGCTTTTCTGTGGGCAATATTTGATAATGACTTATTGTCAAAACAGGCTACCTCAATTATTATTAATCCTGAAAATACTATTTTCGTTAGCGTAATTAGCTTTTGGGAAATATCATTAAAATTCAATGCAGAAAAATTATCATTACACAACATTTCCCCCGATGAATTACCGAAATATGCTGAAAAAGCTGGTTTTGAAATTTTGAATTTAATACCTGCTGAAGTTTCTACATCATATAGACTACCTAAGTTAAAACACAAAGATCCATTTGATCGCTTATTAATTTGGCAATGCATCAATAATAATATCTGTTTAATTTCTAAAGATTCTGAACTCTCAGAATATAAGGTTCATGGATTACAAATTACCTGGTAGTGTAATGGCTCAAAATTCTCCGCACAACTAAGCATGGCCGTTTCGTCGCTATCGCTACGGTGAAAATGTCGCCTGCCCCGGGAACGTTGTATGAAATCGCACCGCCTGAATGGTTCGGAATGTCTGACATCGTTATCTGAAATTCTGAACCACGCCTTTGGAAAAGGGGAATATTTAAGGTTGAATCTAATTGAAAGTGACCAATTAGATGCCGGTGCACTCCCACCCATTGTTACATGGCATTACCCCTCTTGATTGTTTATGTTCAAGCACCCTCACAGCGTGACATAATTTAGCCAATTAATCGCTTGACTTTTTAAAAAATACCCAGCTTAGGTATATTTTATTTAATTGATGATAAAATAATAATGTAAATGTCAAATTATAGTTAAAAAAATTGAAATGACTGAGGAAAAAGCCAATATCGCAATTCGAACAGTCATCATTGATGACCATCCTGTGGTGCGAAGAGGGATTGCAAGTTTTATCGAAGATGAGGATGAAATAGCGATCATCGGGGAAGCATCTGATGCTGGTGAGGGTGCACGAATTTTAAAAGAAGTACTTCCCGACGTGGCGGTTATCGATATATGCCTGGGTGATCCGGTGAGCGGTTTGGAGCTTATCAGGTTGTTGAATTTGCGACATTCCGATTTAAGGGTGCTTGTGCTTTCGATGTACGACGATTCAATCTACGCGGAAAAAGTGCGAGCGCTGGGTGCGATGGGTTATTTGCAGAAAAACCGTGGCCCGCAGATGATAGTTGAAGGGATAAAGAGGATCTTCAGCGGTCGGACATTTTTCCCTGATGATTATCAACACTTGATTGATAATTCACACCCGTACGAACCCACTGAACAGGAGAAGCTCATCGTTCAATCGCTCACCACCCGCGAGCTGCTTATTTTTCAGCTCTTCGGTGAAGGATATGAAAGCACCGATATCGCAAAAAGACTGGCTCTCAGCAAACACACCGTCGATAGCCACAGGAAGAATATAAAAAGCAAACTTGGTATAACCCGCAATAATGAGCTTGTGCGTCTTGCCGTGCAGTGGAACATTTCCCACATGAAAAAACCTGTCTGAGCGCCCCGTCCAGTATTTCTATATTGAAAATACGTATGGGTACCTCTCAAAACCGTCTTCGTGGCTTTAAGTAGCATAGTACCATGCGGTTTTACCTTTATATTATGCTTGCCGGTACATACACAATGGATAGTTTCAGGAGGTTTCCTTATGTAAAATTTGCGAAAGATTCTTGACACTATCCCTTGCTACTGCATAATATCATCATCAAAACAGGAGGGGCCAATGAACATTGCGCTTCCATGGGGAAATGGCGTGCTTACGCTTTCTCTTCCCGATACCTGGGATATCGTAATCCCTGAGAAAACAGAGATAAAATCAGCCGGTGCAAAGCCGGGTAAACGGGAAGAGATCGGGATTGTTATGCAGGCTTTGAAAAAGCCGGTTGGCATGCCGGCGATAGAAAAGATGAAGCTGAAAGGCAAGCGCATCTGTATCATTATCGACGACAATACCCGTCCCACGCCCGTTGATAGATTTCTTCACCTTGTTCTGCAATCGCTCAGGAAAGCCGGCGCTTCCGAAAAGAACATCATTATAATCCCTGCTCTTGGTATTCATACGAAAATGTCGAAGGAAGAAATGGAAGCTAAAGCGGGAGCTTCAAATTTAAAAAAAATCAGGTGGGTCAATCACGATCCTCATGATGTGGTGAATCTCCAGTATGTAGGGGAGACGAGCCGCGGAGTGCGCGTTGAATTGAACCGCCATGCGGTGGAGGCGGATTTTATTGTCACGCTCGGACTGGTGGAGCCACATTTATGGGCGGGATTCGGCGGAGGAATGAAAAACATTCTTCCTGGCATTGCCTCGGCGAAGACCATCGGCAGGCATCATGAAATAATTGCCGAACCACCCTATCTTTTCAACCGGGTGGGGATGGCACCAGAGATGAATTCGTTCCGCCTCGATCTGGAAGAAGTGAAGGGTATGCTTAACGCGCCGGTTTTTTGCCTCAATGTGGTGCTTGACTTCGACAGGCGTATCATTGGCGCTTTCGCAGGTGATGCCGTGGCGGCGCATCGAGAGGCGGTTGCATTTACCAAAAAAATTTCCGGACTTAAATTGAGCGAAAAAGTGGATGGCATCATCGTCAATTCGTATCCGATGGACATCAATTTCAAACAGAGCATGAAAGGGGTGGGCAACTCTATTCCCGCATTGAAGGATGGAGGAGTTGTGATGGGATTTCTGCGTGCCGAGCGCGGCCTTGATGATATTGTTCCTCCGGCGGACTATAAGCCGCTCAATCTGGTTAAATTGATTTTGCGCGTGCTTGGTCCATCAAGAGTATTCTGGCTTCTGGAAAAAACAAAAAGAGGGCTCAATGAAGAAGAAAAATTTTTAACGTATTATTCAATGCAGCTTATCCGCGCATACGAGCTGTATTTTTATGTGCCCACCGTAAGCGATGATGAAGTAAAACGGCTTGGTTTCTTTGAAAATTTCAATGACCCACAGGCGGTGATTGAAAGAGGGCTTAAAAGACTTGGGCCAAATGCGAAAGTAGCTGTCTTTCCATTGGCCGGGGCGACATTCCCACTCTTGTAGCTGCCTGTTGTTGATGGGTATCGTTTACAACCGCGTTCGTCGTTTTACCTGCATAAAAAAATCGGTTTTACCAATTTTTTGAGTCTGCAGGGAAAAAACCTGTGCGATAGCTTGTTGAGATTTTCTTATTTTTTTGTGCCGCGGCAATTTTTCTTTCCGTGTACGTAATCCGAGAATGTGATCCTGTCCAGATAGCATTCATCTTTTATGTAATCAAGTATTGCGAGAAATGTTGCCGGGCGGATGTATCCTCCCAGACGCGTAATGATGTTGCCGTGTTTATCCAGAAAAAGCACGGTGGGCAAACCCTCTACTCCTGTGGCCTGAGCAAAACTGGTGGGGGAGTAGCGTACTCCTTTATAGGTGATGCTTTCGTTTTTTTGTGTGTCTATTTTAATAGCGACATAGTCGGTATTCATTTTTTTAATGATTGTATTGTGCTGAAATGTCGTCTTTGCCATTACATGACACCAGTGGCACCAGTCTGCATAGAAATCCACTACGGCGGGCTTTTTGTATTTTCGCGCAATTTCCATGCCTTTGTCGAAGCTATACCACCGGATGTTTTCTCCTGAAGCGGGTGTTGTCGAAAGCGCTGCGATGCACCCTGTGGCAACGATTGCGATGCGGATGATTGAAAACTTTTTCATACTGCGATTCCTCCTCATAAAGTATTTACTAAAGGATTTAATTACTTTAGCACAAGGGGCGTATTTTTTCAACAATAAATATGATGCGGCGGAGCTCTTCAATATCATTGCCTGTTGTGGAAATTGCACATTCCAGTTCTTTCAAGTACAGTTCGTTTTCGGCCATGGCTTTTTTTGCCGTCTCCCTGATCTGCATGTCGGCGCTTACATATTCATCTATGAGAAAATGAGAAACGGAAGAAAACTTTTTGTGGAAATCCAATGGGGATATGCCGCATTTCGCCGCGATTTTCTCTTTCTGTTTTGTGATTTCAGCATCGATGAGGTCTATATCCTGAATGAGAATGAGATCTTTTTCCGCTTTTTGGGCCGCTTCCTCATGCGCTCCGGATTTAAGAAGATTTCTTTTTTCGCAATTGGAATAATACAGTTTCTCTAAATGAGAAAGTTTTTTTCTTTTAAGCAGCAGAAGCGCCTCAAAAAGCGCAGCGATATCATCCCTCAATGCTGAAATTGCCTTTCTGATCTCTAGAATTTTTATCGGATTTTGCTTCGGTAGCGGCGATTTTATTCCATGCTTCACGGAGCTCTTTGAGGAAGCGAATGACTTCATCTATTATTTCTGCACTTTTCTGAATATTTGCTTCAAGGAGGCGTTTTTTAAAATACATATACAGGCTGAAGAGGTTCTGGGATATTTCATTTTTTTCATCCATATTCAACGAAAGCATGAGTTCCGTGATGATATCCTGGGCTCTGAGAATATTGTCGTTCGCTTTATCGTACGTTTTTGGAGAGGCCATGCAATCACGTGCGATATTGAGAAATTTAATAGCGCCGTCGTAGAGCATGACAATAAGCGTACCCTGGTTTGCGGTGTTAATTTCAGTTTGTTTATACTTATCGTACGGGTTTTTCCCGGGTATCGCCATCTATAGTCCTCCATCTTGCATGCTAATTATCGTGTTATGTACAATGGGTTTTCAACAAATAATCTCGTGCACATTCTTCGCTCGTGCAAGGCGCGCGGGGATAGAGAACCGGGCGCTATATCTATTATCGAATTACAGACTCGTTAACTTTACTGCCGAAGCATCATCCTAATGATATTTTTACCTGCTTTCAGCTTAAAGCCGATTTAATTCTTGTGAACATTTCCAGATATTTTTCTTGCGTTTTTTCAACAATTTCATCGGGAAGTGGTGGGGGTGGAGAGTTTTTATCCCAGCTTGTCGTGTCAAGATAATCCCTGATAAACTGCTTATCGAAACTCACCGGGGAAGTTCCCAACTGGTATTTTTCAGCATCCCAGAAACGGGAACTGTCGGGGGTGAGGACTTCATCGATGAGAAGTATTTCATTGTTTAGCATTCCGAATTCGAACTTCGTATCAGCAAGGATTATTCCGGCTTTTTTTAAAATGTCGCGTGCGAACTCATATATCTGAAGTGTGAGTTCACCAAGGCGATCGGCAATGTTGGGATCCATTTTTTTTCGCATGTATTCAAATGAAACGTTTTCATCGTGGCCGCTGGATGCCTTGATTGCAGGAGTGAAAATTGGTGCGGGAAGCTCCTGCCCCATCTTCAGGCCGGAGGGCAGCGCGATTCCGCAGACTTTCCCTGTGTTCTGATAGTCTTTCCATCCGCTGCCTATGATATACCCGCGGGCGACACATTCAAAATCAATTCGCTCTGCTTTTCGCACCAGCACAGCGCGGTCTTTGAGGAAATCACAGCGACGGAACGGTTCTGGAAAGCGGGTGTAGTCTGTCTCGATTATGTGATTTTTCACGAAGCTGATTTTTGAAAACCAGAGGTTCGATATGCTGTTGAGCAGTATTCCTTTGCCCGGAATGCCGTTAGGGAATACATGGTCAAATGCGGAGATGCGATCGGTGGCAACGATGACCAGATGCGCATCATCGGCCCTGTACACGTCGCGTACCTTTCCGGAAAAAAGCTTCATTGTGCCGGGCACATGAGTTCGTGTAAGTGCTTCCATTGAGCACACCTCAATTCGAATAAAAATAAATGCATTCGTGCGCGGGTGCCAAAAATAGTACATTAACTGTTAAAGCGTTTTTTTGTCAATTATTACATGTTTGCATGGAATGGTTTTCCGGTATGGAATCATCGAAGTTTTTTAATCAGAATCTCGTGCGCCATCCGCGGACTCGCCTGGCCCTTCGATTCCTTCATAATCTGGCCCACTAAAAATTGCAGTGCTTTTTCCTTTCCGCTTCGGTAATTATCCACGCTTTCTGCATTTTTCTCAATTACCGACTCGACAATCTGCTCTATCTGTCCCGGGTCGGATACCAGCACAATCCCCTGTTCTTCGATGATGCATTCTGCGTCCTTCCCGCTTTCTATCATGGCCGTGAAGACCGTTTTGGCGATTTTACCGCTGATGATTCCTTTTTCAATGAGCACAAGAAGCCACGCCAGCTTTTTCGCAGTAACCGGGAATGATGCGATATTTTTGGGATTGTCTATTTTGCCGAGAAGTTCGCTCTGTATCCAGCTGGATGCTCTCTTTGGCGGGACTCCTTCCGCAATCATTTCTTCAAAATAATCTGCAAGGGCTTTTACGGATGTCAGAACTTTTGCATCATTCTCTGTAAGTGAAAATTCGCGCATGAAGCGTATTTTACGCATTCGGGGAAGTTCGGGAATCTGTGAGCGAAGGGTATTGATGAGCGCTTCCTCTAAAACAATAGCTGGAAGATCCGGTTCCGGGAAATAGCGATAATCATCTGCGTCTTCTTTTGAGCGCATGCGAATTGTGGTTTTCAAATCGGGATTCCATAGTCGGGTTTCCTGGATTATTTGTTTGCCCTGTGAAAGTATTTTCGACTGGCGGTTAATTTCAAATTCAATCGCCATTTTCACCGCACGAAAGGAGTTTATATTTTTTATTTCCACTTTTGTGCCGTGCTGCGTCGAACCTTTCTTTTTGATGGAAATATTCACGTCGCAGCGGAGACTTCCTTCTTCCATATTGCAGTCTGATACGTCGAGGTATTGCAGAATCTGCTTCAATTCACCGAGATAGCTGAATGCTTCATCGGAGGAAGCGATGTCGGGTTCCGATACTATTTCCATCAGCGGTATGCCAGCTCTGTTGTAGTCCACATATGAAATTCGGGAAGAGGTATCCTGAGAGTGTACGAGCTTTCCCGCATCTTCCTCTAAATGAATGCGGGTGATACCGATTTTTTTCGTTCCGTGATTGAGGGGGATTTCGAGAAATCCAAATCTGCACAGCGGTTTGTCGTATTGCGATATTTGATATCCCTTTGGAAGGTCGGGATAGAAATAGTTTTTTCTGTCGAATTTACTGTGCCTCGGAATTTCACAGTGCAGGGCAAGTCCCGCAAGGACGGTCTTTTTTACCGCTTCGAGGTTTAAAAGCGGGAGCGAGCCGGGAAGACCCAGACACACCGGGCACACGTGGGTGTTCGCGGGTGCGCCGAAATCGGTGGAGCATGAACAGAAGATTTTCGATTTTGTATTAAGCTGTACGTGGACTTCAAGTCCGATTGTTGGTTCGTATAACATTGTATTGCGTGGGGAATAAAGAATATTTGCGAAAACTCCTTTGCATGGGCGCTTTTGTCAAGAAAATCAGTGCCGCGGCTTTTTACAAGATTTTGTTGACGGTGTGACTGCTGTTTTATAAAGTTATTGCATGGGAGATACAATACGAAAATTTTCATTCGCGTTTGTGCTGATACTGGTTGCTGGAATTGGTATGGGAGGGGGTTTTTTTTGCGGAAAGGTTTTTAGAAGCCTCTATCTCACGCAGGGTTTGACTTTGCTGTATCTTTTTGCAGAATCGGAATATGAATATCTGTACATCCGCTCCATGGTAGATAGCGAAGATGAGAGCGAAAGAATGCGTGCGTATTATGCGGTGAAGGAATACGGCAAGGACAATACGTCTTTTTTTATCGATCGGTTTGTAAAAGAAAAATCGCCGCATGTGAAACGACTGCTTGTCTGGATTCTCAGTTTCTCTCCGGATAAGGAAGAAGTGCTTGCGACGTACAGAAAGTATTACTCCGTTTCGGATAAGATAATTCAAAAAGCGATGCGTGAATCCGCGTTTCGGCTTGGGGTGAGCGAAAGGGAATTCGGGGAAAAGATGCCAAAATAGCGAAGGCGTATTACGAATCGTATATACAGGATTGTCTGGAAAAAGGACATTCGGTCGGGACATAATAATGAGAAAAAAAGTTGCGCTCTTCGGCGGTACGTTCAATCCGGTTCATCAAGGGCATCTCATTAATGCGCAATATCTTGTGAATGAATGTGATATCGATTCTGTTCTGTTTATTCCGGCTCGTGTGCCTGTGCATAAAACCCTTGAATACTCAATCCGTTCCTCTGACAGAGTGCGGATGCTTGAGCTTGCGATTGCAGGCAATCCGGCTTTTGAGATATCCAGAATCGAGCTTGACAGTGAGTTGCCATCCTACACCGTAATCACGCTCGAGAAAATTTGCGATCTATATCAGAATGACTCTGTCTTTCTTGTGATCGGTGCGGATTCGTACAATCAATTTTCGACCTGGCGGGAGTATAGAAAAATATTGCGGCTTGCTCCGGTGATTGTTCTCCGACGTCCAGACGAAAATGTTGATAGTGATCTCTACCGGAAAGAAAAGGGTAATTTTATATTCGTGCAGAATCCACTTTTGGATATAAGTTCGCGCACCATTCGCGAATTGGCTTCGGCAGGTAAGTCAATCTCGTATCTGGTGCCCGATGCGGTGAGAGAATATATCGCACAAAAGGAGTTGTACAAACCGTGAAGAAAAAAATATTTATTGCCTTTGCGATTCTTGTAATGCTTGCGGTCGCGCTTTTTATCTACCGCTATTATTACCTTGTAACGAGAAATATCGTCGAATCGCTCATCGCCCAGAAGAGAATGATCAATATCCTGGTGGTTGGAAGCAATGCCTACCGGGATAACCGCCATCGCTTTTATAGCATAGTTTCAGTCAATTCTGAAAACGGAAAAATTGGTGTTACCTTTTTGCCGCCTGACTTAAAAGTTCCCCTTGGAATCCGCGGAAGGGACATGCAAAAGCTGAGCGAAATCGATATATCTGATTTCAACGATCTTCGTGAGGCCTTCCAGCGCGAAATGAAATTCAATGTTCCTTTCTATGTGGAGTTGTATGCGATCGATGTTGAAAAATTCGTGGATCTCATCGGGGGCGTGGAGGTGTTCATGCTGGATCAGATGCCTCTCGGTAAAGGGTATTCCTTCGGGCTCAATTATCTTGATGGCAATAAGGTGATGAAGTATATCAACGATGTGCAGGGAGGATCAATATTTAAAAAATATGACCGTGTGCAGGACATCATCTTCTCTCTTCATGCGGGACGGGAGAGATATGGAAATATTTTTTCTCTGGAGCTCATAGAAGAATTGTTCAAGTTCTGCAAGACGAATATGATGCCCCGGGAAGCCTATTCTCTCGGTAAATTGATCTTAGGCAAAGGCGAGTTGAGCTGTACTATTCTTCCCTGCGAAATCGATGATGCAGGGAATTATCGTCTCGATGAGATTTCCTACAAAATATACGAAAAAGAATTTCTCATGTCCCTTGTGAAGGACGAGGAGAGTACGTCTTCCATCAAAGTGAAGGTGCTCAACGGAACGGACATCCCCGGATACGCGCGCAAAATGAGAAATCTTCTCATCCGGGAAGGTCTCAATGTCGTGGAATTCGGAACATCCCCCTATCCGAAGCTCGGATATTCAATTCTCATAAATCAGCGGGGAAGCCAGATAAACACCAGGAAGACATCTGAAATTACGGGCATTAAGCATATATATCATGTGATCGACAATTCCCAATTGCACGATGTGCTCATCATTCTCGGAAAGGAAAGTGCGAAAGGTGAGGAAGAATAAAATAACTGAAAAAACAATACTCGATACTGCGAAGAAGTGCGCAGAGGTGATTTTTGAAAAAAAAGCCGCGGATATCATCCTGCTCGATTTAAAAGAGGTGAATAGCTATCTGGACTATTTTTTAATCGCGACGGGAAATTCTCTTTTGCACTGTCGCGCACTTGCGAAGGAAGTGCAGCGATTTATGCACGAGGCGGGATTTCCCGAGCGCACACGGCCCATGCTCGATTCGGGCTGGATAGTACTTGACTACAACGAAATAGTGGTTCACCTTTTTACAAGAGAGCTTCGGGAGTATTATCAGCTGGAATATCTCTGGGCAGATTCGGCGCGCATCGAATGGGCTCGCGCAGGGGAAGCATGAGCGATAAAACCGCAATAATGGAACGATTGATCCGAAATATCAATCATGAAATAAAAAATCCGCTGACCGTCATCCGTGGTTACGCACAGCTTTTGACGATGAAAGCTTCCGATGAGGAGTATCAAAAAAAAACCGGCAGACTCATCATGGAAAACGTGGATCTCATTGATGAACGCATTTCGGCAATGTACAGGGCATTTTCCCCCTCTTCCGCCGAACCTGCTGCGCTGGATATCTCAGAGGAGGTTTTCCGCGTCGTTCACTCATGCGAAGAAGAATATCAAAAGCGCATCGAAGTTACTGCGGAAGGGCATGTGGAGACACTCGTCAATCATGGGGCATTCCAGCGTATGATTGAGTGCTTTGTGTGCGGCTTTAACTGGAAAGGATATCCACACGCGTCGATCATTATCCATATCGGATCGCCTAACGGAAGTCCTCAGCTTGTGATCGAATATCGCAATGTTGATTTTTCCGCTTTCCATACCGACTGGTTTTTTCTTCCTTTTGCGGATAAGGCGAATTTTAAAACAGGGACAGAACTCTTTGAGATCTATTGCCTTGCCGATGCGAATGGGTGGGGTTTTGATCTATTGAAAGAAAGCGATAAAAATGGATTTGTTGTGAGTATCTGATTATGTTTGGTGACTATAAAATTCTCATAGCCGACGACGAGCCCGGTATCCGTCAGCTTTTAACGGAAATGCTCGAGAGCACCTTCAGCGTGGAAAGCGTGGAGAGGGGAGATATTGTCATTGATAGAATAAATAAAGGCGGGCATGATATCCTCATCTTAGACCTGGAACTTCCGGGAATGAACGGTATTGAAATTCTAAAAACCATTTTCGAAAAGAAAATGAAAATCACCGTGGTGGTGGTTACCGCATCGAACAATATTGAGACGGCCATCACTACCATGAAACTCGGTGCGTACGATTATATTGTGAAACCCTTTGACACCGAGAAGCTGCTCGTGATTATGAAAAACATTGTCGAGAAGCTCGATCTGGAAAAAGAGGTCGATACCCTTAGAGAGCAGGTGGGAGAGAAGTACCGATTTTCGAATGTTATTGGCAAGTCGCCTGCAATGCAGAAAATTTTTTCAACGCTTGAGCGCGTTATCGATACCGACAGCACCATTCTCATTTCGGGCGACAGCGGCACGGGCAAGGAGGTTATCGCGCGGGCGATCCACTACAACAGCAACCGCCGTCAATATCCCTTCAGATCGATTGATTGCAGCACCATTCCGCAGGATCTCATCGGGAGTGAGCTTTTCGGCCATGAAAAAGGCGCCTTCACCGGCGCAATTTCGCGGAAGATAGGTAAATTCGAGGTCGCTTCAAAAGGGACTCTTTTTTTAGACGAAATCAGCAATCTTTCAATCGATATGCAGGCGAAGCTCCTCAGGGTGCTGCAGGAAAAGGAATTCGAACGCATCGGGGGAAATCAGATTATTAAAGTGAATACACGGATCATCGCCGCGACCAATAAGGATCTGCGCAATATGGTGAGACAGAATCGATTTCGCGAGGATCTCTATTACCGCCTGAATGTCGTTCCGGTATATCTCCCTCTTTTACGCGATCGACGGGAAGATATACCGCTTTTCATAGATCACTTTCTGAAAAAGTACAATGCGGAATACATGCGGCAGCTGTCAATCGATATCAAAGCGCGCATCTATCTTACTAACTATCACTGGCCCGGGAACGTGCGGCAGCTTGAGAATGTAATCAAACGGCTTGTACTTCTGTCGACAGAAAGGGTTGCTGATCTTGATCAGGTAAAAATGATTTTAGAGTTTGAAGGCGAAAACCATATGGTTTCTCCGGAAAAAAACACAGCACAATATATTCCAGCAGAAGAGAAGCTGATGAGCCTTGAAGAAATGGAAAAAACATATCTTGAGCGCGCACTTGAAGATTGTAATTACAACATCTCATTAACCGCGAAGGCGCTCAAGATATCCCGCAAAACAATGCATAATAAATTGAAAAAATACGGAATATTCATCCGAAAGACGACAAACGCGTGAAGAATCAGAGGCTTTTTTCGAGTTCTTCAATGCCTCTTTGTAAAACGGCGTATTCCTTTGACCCTTTCTGGAAGTTTTTCATGTATTTTCTGAAATACAATATCTGCTCTTCCTTCCATTTCCGCATATCGATGTTATTGTGCAGCATAATGCCTCCAATGAATGTGGGTGCTGAAATTGTGTCCCTGAAATAAAAAGAGACAGCGCGGTATTATTATCGGATGAAATTGGTATTTCAATAAGACCCAATACGCGAATTAAACCCGGTCAGAAACAACATCGTACCAGGTGCAATACCGCGCCTGAATAAAGATTGATCGCACTTCATTATGAAGAACTCAAAGTCCGTATATCCTTCCATTCAGCACACACTTAGGTGAATGTGCGCGCAATATTTCCTCACGGCGTACCCTGACGAAAAATCACGCGGCCGATATTTTTCAAACACCATTGGCCAGATGCGCAGAAACAACTTCCCGCGGATCGTCATTACTCTGGCGTTCGAATGGATGCAGGTAAGGGGCTTATCGGTCGTTAAATTTTGCCGCCCGTTTGTGTAAAAAGGCGTCAATGCCTTCTTCTTTGTCGGCAGTTTCGCAGAGCGTGCCGAAAATTTCCCGTTCATTGCGTTGAGAATCGTAATAATCCATTAAAAGCCCTTCTCTGATTGCTTTCATTGCACCTTTGATTGCCATGCGGCTTTTCGATGCAATATCGGCGGCA
>DYLV01000207.1 GCA_020721925.1 Leptospira biflexa | reverse complement strand
CAATTCTCCCCTCATCCCGCTCGTATTTCTCATAGTTTTGCATCATCTTCCGCATCGCTTTTATCAGGAGCTCTTCCTTCTGGTACTTCGTCTTTTCCTCTGCTTCTGCGAGAAGCGCAATCACTTCATCGCACATCACATAGGTGGTCTTGATATTCATCGTATCCTCCTATAAAAAAAAATATCCTTCTACTCATTAATACGATGAAATCAGTTAGAAGATAAAAATTTTTTAGAAAAAGTGGCGTGTGTCAGGCACTTAGCTTCCTGCATGTATATGAAATTATAAAATCTATGTTACCCGTATGTACTTTTGTGGGCACCCAATATTGTTCATAACCCGCTTTCTGTGATTATATTTTTATAGGGAAAAGAATTTTTAAGATACACATAAATTTTTTACACCGTATGTTAGATAGGGTTTTGGTACACTCTTTAAGTGATCACCATAATTCTTTTGATTCGCTGATCGAAATATATTTTCTCTCTCTGAATTCTTCCTTTTTTCCTGCATTGAACTGATTAACCGGCCTGTAAAATCCAGTTACACGAGTAAACACTTCGCAGGGAATAACTACTGTCACTTTTTTTGCCGCTTTTGAATCATCCGAGATAACCGCTGGAAAGTTCATTATACACCTCTTAAAATAGTATGGCGGCTGCCTGACTATCAGCAGCCGCCTTTTCAAGGCTAAAATACAGCCTTCACTCCTGCGTAGAAGCTTCGTCCTGGCATTGCATAGCCAGCAACATGCTGATATTCTTTATTCGTAAGATTTTCCACTTTGGCATTAAGCGTGAGCTGCGAAGTAATTGCATACTGGATTGATACATCGGCTTTGAAATACCCGTCATTGGTTACTTCTACCGTTGTAAAAGAAGATGCATCATAGTACGAGTCTTTTCTTTTGCCGATATAGGTGCCGAGGAACATGATATTGAAATGGGCAATTTCTAACGCTATCGACCCAAACGCCTGGTGTTTCGGCCTTCTCAGTAATTGTTCATCTTTATCTTCGTCAATGGCTTTTAAATACGTATAGCCGCCGGCAAAAGAGAGAAACTCAAAAGGCTTAAACATTGCCGATGCTTCGTATCCGCTGGTTTTTACTCTGCCGATATTGATATATTGTGCGGGAAATGAGGTATCTGCAATAATCATATTTTTATACTTATTCGCAAAATAACTCACACTCACGGTGAAAATCCGCAACAGAGGTTGTTCAATGCCCACATCAAAGCCGGTATTTTCTTCCGGCTTCAAATCCTTGTTTTCTAAAATAAACACTCCTCCGTCGCCATACATCTGATACAAACTTGGCGACTTGTATCCCATGCCCCAGTTGCCTTTGAATTTTGTTTGCAAAACAGGTGCGACAACTGTTGAGGAAGCCGTATAGCTTTGCTGCCAGCCAAACACTTCATTTTTATCGGCTCTTGCGCCCGCTGTGATGAAAAGTATTTTGGCAATACTCACATAATCCTGCGCGAAAAAACCGAAAGTCCAGGTATCGTTCTTTAAACTCGAATCAGCAAGCATATCTTTGAATTGATACTTTTCCTGTTCGAATCCCATCCCCAGTATCAAGGTGTTCAAATCTTTGACGCTAAACGTGTGCAGCCATTCTCCATGAAGATTCGTGCCGGTATAGGCACTCTCCACGCCAAAGTCATCAAATCCAAGCGCGCCATCATCATCGTAATCGTCATACCTTCGCTTCGTCTGAGACGAATTGACCGTAATGCTGTGTTTCCAAAACTCGGCAATACCATGAGTGGCACGCACATATGCGGAAAATTCCTTTCTGTTTTCAAACGAATTTGCATCATCTATAAAGGCACCGTCATCGAGGTCGATCTCTGTGTGCTTGGCGGCAAATCCCGCATCAATACTCAGCGCTTCAAAAGGGCTGAAACCAAACCTCCCCATTGCAAAGCGCTGATAAAATCCGTCATCGTCGAAGGGTTTTGTCGCATTCGTGGGCTTTTCCGCCTTTGAAAACCCTTTTGAAGCAATCTCGCCAAGCGTCAGCGAATAGTGAAACGCATTCTCCCCCCCCGCGACATTCGCGGAAATATGTGTGGTGTAATACGAACCGCCGGTTGAAACAATTGTTGCAGAAGTCTTCCCCTGCCCTTTCTTGGTAACAATGTTGATAACGCCACCGGTGGCGTCGGATCCATAGAGAACGCTCTGAGGACCTTTAATAATTTCGATGCGTTCGATTGAATCCATTGAAAGAGTCCCAAAATCGAAGGTCCGCTCAATGGTCGACGGATCATTGACCCTCACGCCATCGACAAGGACTGCCATGTTGCCTGTTTTCGCGCCACGGATGAAAACGCTTGCATTTCCGCCAAGTGCACCGTTCTGTATAACTGCAAGACCGGGCACGGCCTGGAGTGCATCAACAACAAAAGTGTATCCTCCCTTCTCCAAATCCTTCCGTGTGATGATGCTCGCTGAAGCGCTTTGCCCAATAGGTATATCCATCTTGTATGCGCTTACCACTACATCATCCAGCGGAATTTCGCTCTCTGCATACGCGGCAGCTGTGCACGCGGCAACAAGCATGAAAAACACTGACATAAATCTGTACATAATTACCTCCTCATGTGAAATAAGTGATGGAGCTGGATTGAGGAGGCGGGATCAAAAAAACAAAACGCATGCTCGAGGCATGCGGTAATGGTTAGAATCAAGAGGACTTGATGCTAACTGGTTCCCAACCCTCGAGGATATCCAGCAAGTTAGAGTTCCTGGCTTTTTCGTCTTACGCGAAATCACAGTTGCGGGTCAGCGCGGGATTTTCACCCGACTTCCTCCAGCCGGTTTTATCCGGCAAAACAACAAAACTACCACTTCCATTTTTTGTCAAGCACGAATGTATCTGCTATCACTGGTGCAATACCCACATTATTCTTCGAAAGTATTACAAATTGCGTAATTGTCGCACTAATAAAAAATATTCTTGCAATTGATTTCCATCTCACGATTAATGCCATGCGAGGAAGAATAACACATTCAAATTTCTTTCGAAGCACAACAACAAGGGAACCTCAAAAATCTATTTCATTGGTCGGTCGTTCCCTTATGGGCGAATAAGAAAAGTAAAAATCACTTTCTTTTATGCGATTTAGTAATGAAAGATTATTAAATTTTTGCCCAGAAATCTTATGCAAGGAGAGAATAGATATCCATGAGTAATGCATCCAACACGCAAATAAAAAAGACTCTTGGCCTTTTCGATGTCGTTATGATCACGATCGGCATTGTCATCGGTTCCGGTATTTTTAAACTGCCTGGCTATGTCGCAAAAAGTTCACCCAGTGAAACAGCATTCATTCTTGTCTGGGTCGCCGGAGGGGTGATGTCAATCATCGGCGCGCTCTGCTATGCGGAGCTTGCATCCACATACCCCAACACCGGGGGCGATTACTATTTCATTCATCGCGCATACGGAGATTTTATGTCGTTCCT
>DYLV01000036.1 GCA_020721925.1 Leptospira biflexa | reverse complement strand
AGGATACCATGCGTAAAACGTGTCGCATATTTGTTGACGCGAATGAAAACCGTGAAACGGTTATCACCTCCGATGCAAACAAACGCTTCAAGGAATGGAAGAAAATTGTATCCGGGGAAGGAATAAAAAATTTTGGCATTACGCTAATATCGGGGAGGCGATTGGTAACCGAGCGAGGGATTGCCGATGACGCCGCCGAACTGGTGATTTATGATGGTTATGCGGAGGAAGATTGCGAACTGAATAGACTCATCGAACAGGGTGTTTTAAAAAATAAGGTATTTATTTTAAAGAAAAGCCTGTACAATGAACTCGATGTTTTCAATACCCGCAGCGCACTTCTTTTTACGCATATTGACCGGTTGCCGCAATGGGATGCACATGTTACCGAGGGATGTACGCTTCTTCTGCCATTTCAGGATCCCACCAATGTAGGCTCGGCAATCCGTTCTGCTGTGGCATTCGGGGTGAATCGGATTGTAATGCTCCGCGGTTCAGCCAACCCCTATCATCCAAGGAGCGTTCGCGCTTCAGCGGGCGCGGTGTTTCATGCACATCTTCTCTATGGCCCATCGCTTGAGGAGGCAATCGCATGTGCGAAATGTTCCGCTGTCGCACTTGACATGGAAGGTAGAGACCTGTATGACTATTCATTTCCGGAAAATTTCTGTCTGCTTCCGGGTCTGGAGGGGCAGGGCATACCGCACGGCATCATCGGTGAAAAACTGGCGATCCCTATTGACAAAAAAGTGGATTCTCTCAATGCGGCCGTCGCAACTTCCATTGCGCTGTATGCCTGGCGATTGGGAACGAAACGCGGCACTTTATCTTGACAGAAAAAATACTGATTCTATTTTTGTTCGGTACATAGATACAGGTATCTTTGCGCCCGGTGTAATGAGCCATACCATTAAGTACATCATGAGAAAACACAGGAGATAGCTATGCTCTGGAATGCTCCCTTCCCAGGTCAGATTATGAACAGGACTGAGTATAACCATTTTATTGAAATTAATGGCATTAATCATCATTATAAAGACATCCCCGGGAAAAAGAAAAAAACTATTGTCATGCTGCACGGCTTTGCCTCGTCGACCTATACATGGGAAGGCATCGATACACACCTTGCTGCTTGTGGATATAGGGTGCTTTCTCTCGACATGAAAGGGTTTGGATGGTCGGATAAACCGGTCAACGCAGATTACAGCCCCGAGACGCTCGTTGAAGAAGTGCGCGCGTGGATGGAAGCGCTGAAACTGAAGGATGTGATTTTTGTTGGAAACTCACTCGGCGGCGGAATTGCATGCCTGCTGGCATGGAGCTATCCAAATCTGGTAAAAAAGCTCGTGCTGGTTGATGCTGGCGGGCAAAGTATGAAGCTTCCCGGCATCATAAAACTCTTTCGTGTTCCGCTGGCACATCCCTTTGGAAGGCTCATTTACGGAAGATGGATAGTGCGGATGATTTTGCGCGAGGTTTTTTATCACGGAGATTGGGTGTCCAATGAACGCGTTGAAGAATATTTTCAAAGGCTCAGCACGTATAACGCAATCGGATCACAGATCGCGTTTGCGCGAACCATTAATTTTGATTTGTACGAAGTGTATATGAAGAGGCTGAGGGAAATTGTACAGCCCTGCCTCATTATCTGGGGAGAAAAAGATGCCTGGATACCTGTTGCACATGGATATACATTTCAGGAAGCATTTCCCGATTCAAGACTTGCCATCATTCCCGAATGCGGTCATGTGCCCCAGGAAGAAAAGCCGGAAACGGTATTAAGTCTCATTCGCGATTTTGCTGAAGGGAAAAGCCTTGAGAATGTCGCGCGCGAGTTTGGGGTGAAGCTGATAGAGAAAACTATCATCGATGATAATCCCGGAAAACAGATGTCCCGGATCAATAGGTGAATCTGAGGAGAAAATTATTTGAAAAATCTCAATCCGCCGAAAGATATTTTTCCAGATATTCATTCAAATCGCTGATGTTTTTGCGAATCATTGCCTTGAACTCGGGGGGGATATTCTGGGACATCACGGTGCGGTAGTAATTGATTGCATCGCGTACGCGGCGCTTTTTAATGAACTCGTTGGCTTTTTCGAGAAGCGGTTTATATTTGTAGAGTGAGTATTCAAGAATATTCTTGTCTTTTGAAAGACTCAATTCATCAGGTAGCCGTGAGAAATCATAACTCACTTTGAGGATCGGCAATTCCTTGCGTACCCTCTTTTCGTGCTTCAAGAATCTTTCATAGAATTGCTCATCATCGTGGCGTTTCTTTTCGTATTCTTCCTCGGTGAGCGCGAAATACCCCGACTGTTCTTTTCTGTCTCCCACAATTTCAATCGAATCCTGGATTTTTTCCGTGTCCTCTTTAAGAATTTTTTCAAAGATGTCTTCATCTGTGAGACCATCGCCGCCGACGTCTTTGTTGTCTTTGAGGTATTCGCTGAAGAGTTCAAAATCTTCCGGCTCTTCTCCTTCCTTTGTGGTTATTTCCCTGTCGACCCCTTCTCTGGTGTGAGGCATGGCTTCATCTGGTGTCTGTTTTGAAGGCTGTATTCCCTGTGGAGGCGCGAGCGGCACTGCATCTGGTGCTTTAGTGTTGAAAGGCTGTATTCCCTGTGGAGGCGCGAGCGGCACTGCATCTGGTGCTTTAGTGTTGAAAGGCTGTATTCCCTGTGGAGGCGCAAGCGGCACCGCATCTGGTGCTTTCCTGATGGGAAGGCGATCGAGAAGTTCCATGAGCGGTTTTGTATCGAGTGTAACGGGAACAGGTGCGGTATATTTGGCTTCAAATGGGGCGGGAGGTTTTGCCGCATCTGGTATATGTGAGGAGACACCCTCTTCCTTTAACTTTTTAATTTCTCTATGCGCGTGCTCCGCTTCTCTGGTCGCTTCCTCAAGGCGCTTTTCCATTTCGCGAAGTTTATCTTTTACTCCATCAAGCACTCCCCCCTGGCCTTCCATTACTCCGGGTGGGATTTTATCTGCAAGCGCCCTGTCCGATTTCATGAGTTTCTGGACGCCGTCCCGCAATGATGCCACTTCATTTATATATTGTTTGAGCTGGCGTTCGCGTTCATGCGCTTCGCTGTCGCGCTTGAAAAAATCTGAGCTCATGAGCTTTGAGGTGATTTCATCGACAATCTTGTTTACATCGATCTGTTTTTCTTTTTCAATGTTCTGAATGGGCGCGGCAAGACCGATTTGTATTTTATCGGGGATAGTAAGGGGGCCATCTATGGATACTCTAATTTCACTTCCCTGCTTTTTCCGGATGTTTTTCTCGACATTTTCCTTTTCCTTTCTCTGTTTTTCGCTGATTTCCCTGAATTTTTTCAGGTACTCGATGTTTGCTTCGATTTTTCTATTGGTTGCTTCATCATTGATGCGCTCATTTACGCCTTCAAATAGAGAAATTGCGGTATCGAAATCGCCTTTGCGGGCGTAGATCTCCGAGTTGAGAAGAGTTCTTTTGTAAATGCGGAAACGCGAGGTATCGGATATAATTTCATCGGCGCTGTAGGGAAGCCGAATGTCCTCCTCTTCGGGGGTTTCATCGTCCTGGCTTCCCGCTTTTTCCTTCTGCTGGTGGTCCGATTTTCGCCGGCCTCGAGCTCCTTTTTCCTCTGGAAATGCGCGTTCAATTTCCTGATCCGCTGCCCGGCGGCGAAACTGACGTTCGGGAGGCACTTCTTCCCCCCCGCGGCGCTCATCGCCGCCCAGAAGAGCCCAGCCGGTGATGAGAAGGATGAGAAAAATCAGTCCCAAAAGAAAGAAATTCATCGAAATTTCGCCCCTGATCGACAGCGATACACTGCAAACACAGTGTTTATTAAATATAGTACACCACTTAGAATGTCGTCAAATAATTTCTAAATAATTACATGAAAAAGGGACCTTTTCTTGTTATCTCGTGGCGGAAAATGATGTGATGTGTTTTCAGAAAGCCCTTTAAATATACCTGAATCGTCATGCAACACATAAAAAAAGTGACTTTTTTAAATAAATTTTTTGTTATCTTCAGATAATTTAAGTATATTATAAAATGATTTATATTCTGTCTTGCCCATTGTGAAAGGATGATTGTTTTATCTGTAAGGAGGAAAGATATGAAACGGACACTAATCGGAGCTCTGGTATTGGCGTTTACTGTGATCTCTGTGCAGTGTGGGCACAAGAAAGGCAGCGGAAGCGGAACCTATCCCCGCTTTCAATCGGGAGAGAATACGATACTTGAATTTTCCTTTCTTGCATCTAATAATCCTGCACTCCAACCGCAGAGCGATATCGTCGGGACGATTTCCAATGATGTCATAACTCTTACGGTGCCATCTGGAACGAATGTGAACGCACTGGTTGCTAATTTTGTCACCAACAGCACTGATGTAACCGTCAATGGAATTAAGCAGGTGAGCGGAAAAACACCAAACGATTTCAGTGCCCCATTGAAATATCGCGTTGCGGCGGAAAACGGCGAGGTGAAAGAATATACGGTCAATGTGGACAAAGCGCTAAATTCGGAAAAGAAGTTTACATCATTTTCCATAAACGGAACAGTCGGAAACATTAATGAAGAAAGCGGAAATATCACCCTTGTGCTTCCCCCGAGAACTTCTCTGGCTAATCTGGCCGCAACATTTTCCGCCCTTGCAAAATCAGTGAGCGTAAACGGCATTGAACAGAAATCCGGTGAGACTTTGAATGATTTCAGTTCCGCGGTGGAATACCTTCTGACTGCAGAAGACGGCACAACCAAGAAATATGTCGTGTCGGCCAGCGTGCAGCCCGCACCCTACAACGAGATTACCGTTTTTTCTTTCAAGAAAGCGGAGAATCCATCGCTTGCGATGGATGTACATGGGGTTATTTCCGACAGCACAATAAGTGTTGAACTGCCGTACGGCTCTTCACGAAACGATCTTGCCGCGCATTTCGAAACAGAAGGTGTTTCGGTAACACTCAGCGGAGTAACGCAGATTTCCGGCCAGACGAAAAACGATTTTTCCTCTCCGCTTATATATCAGGTGACCGCAGAAAACGGAGCAGTCCGCGAATACGAGGTAATTGTGTCGGTTGCGAAAAACAGCGCGAAAGAAATAACACAGTACTATCTCAGCGGGGAGAAAGGAATTATTGACGAAGGTGCGAAAACCATTGCGGTGAATTTTCCTTCATCCAAGGTGCTTACGGGACTCATTGCCGAATTCATTACTACCGGCGTTTCGGTGAAGGTGGGAGAAATCGAGCAGGTTTCCGGAAGCACAGCAAATGATTTTACCCAACCTGTGAAATATGTCGTGACAGCTGAAAATGGGTCAGGTGTTGAATATACTGTTCAGGCAGTGAAAAAAGATGAAATGACAGGGCTATGGAATTTTGAAACAGCGCCGGATGGCTATACGGTAGTGGGCGCACAGGAAGTAAATGGCATTACGGGTACCGCACTTCAATTCAATGGCACAAGCGATTATGTGATTGTCCCCGACAATGAGAGCCTGACGCTGGCAGAGGGGGGCACCATCGAGGCTACCGTGTTGGCCATTACGCACAGGCCCTACGCAGGTATTGTCCATAAGGGTGTTCTCACTGACTTTAGCGATGAAACGTATAGCCTCCAGTTCTGGGGGAGCGATGGGACGCTCCGCTTTTCAATTTTCAACGATAAAGGCGAATATCTGTATGTGGACAGCACACAGAAACTTGCGACCAACCGATGGTATCATCTCGCTGCCACATGGGATCTTACGAGCATAAAGCTGTATATTAATGGCCAGCTTGAAGTTTCAGCAGAGAACACCATCGGGGCGGTACGTGATTCAAATGGCGCACTCATAATCGGTGCACAGCTCGACAAAAAATACAGCTCATCATATGGCAATATCGGGTTCAACGGTGTCATTGACAGGGTTGCCGTGTTCAACAGAGCATACAGCGATGCTGAGGTTCAGGCTCTTTTCAACGATCAGCAGGCGCAAAGCGGAGGTGCGTTTACGGCGTTTTTGCTTTCGGCAAGGGTAAGGAATATCGGTATGATAGTATCGCTCGCGGTTATTATTGCATTGCTCTTTGCGGGTGTATATTTGTACAACAGGAGAAGAAGCACGCTTGTAAGTTGATCAATTGAGTACTATATGTTGAGGTATCAGCGATGAGGGGTATAATGAACTCCCTCATCGTTTTTTTCCCATCACTTCATTTACTGTTTTTCCCAGCTCATGGAGCGAGAAAGGTTTTTGCAGAAAGCCGTCGGCGTGTGCCACGGTTTCATGCGTCATCACATCCTCGCGGGGATGGCCGCTCGCGAGTATGCAGGGAGTGGAAGGTTTTTTCTTTTTTTCAGTGATATTGGTAAAAACACCTATGATTCCTTTGAAATTCCCATCAATAATTACCGGTTGACTGTTCGATATGATCCATACCGTTGTTCCATCTTTGGCAACAAGCCGGTATTCGTCGGGGCTGAGTGTTCCATTGACCAACTTTAAGTATTTAATATCGTTATTTTATCGATATCTTCCGGATGAATAAATTGCATAAATTCATGTCCCATTACGTCATCGGGTGTGTAGCCGGTATGATGCTGGATGGAGGGACTAATGTAGGTGATGATGCCGCCTGCATCGGTGGTGAAGACAATGCTGTCAGTATGTTCAATGAGGGTGCGGTATTTGTGCTCGCTTTCGCGCAGTGCTGATTCTGTTCGCAGGCGTGCTACCACAGTACTCACCTGCGCCGTAAGGGTTTCTATTGAATTTTTCACAGATTCGGAGAATTCATCATGCGAATGCGAAGCAGCATTCAATGCGCCGATGAGTTCTCCGCCATTTACAAGCGGGATTGAAGCAAGCGCGCGAATCCCTTCGGACAATTGTATCGATTGCTCTTCATTGCGCAACAACTTTGCAAGCGTCGGAAAATGGATATATATGGGGCTACCTTTTTGGAGCAGTTTAACCTGGGGGGAATTGTTCGGCAGATACGATATTGCGTCGACAAACTGTTGTGAGAGGCCTCTGTGGCAGGCAAGCATAATATCGCCGGTAACCGCATTTCGTATATACAATCCTCCCGAATCGACTTCATCAATGCGAAGCAGGGCATTCATAATGAGATTCATCGCCTGTTCTGGTTCAATGATTCCACTGAGCTGAACAGCAAGATTGTGAATTATCGCGCGCGTGTTTTCAGTCTGTTTGCGATGGGTGATGTCCAAAAACTGTACCACCGATTGGAGTCTGTCATCGGTCGTTGTGTAGAGTACCACGCGCACTTCTCCTCTGACTTTCGTCCCCGTTTTATTTACAAGCGTTGTTTCATATACGGGGGGACACTCTCGCCTCTCTGGCGCCTTTGATATCGCTCTGCGGCAATTCCGCGGCTCTCTTCGTCGACGAAGTCGAGAAAAGTTCGGCCGATTATTTCGTCGGAAGAATATCCGACGAGGCGGCACATCTCGGAATTGACAAACACGATTTTGCTGCTATCATCGATAATGACAATGCCATCATGCGAATTTTCCACTATTGAGCGATACAGCTCTTCCTGCTTACGGAGCTTTTCGAGCGTGCTGGAAATCTGTGCGGATTTTTCAAACGCGCTGAATTCGAGATTCTGTTGATGCACATGTATCCTTAAATTTTCATCCTCAAGAAGCGCAACCAGCTGCTGAGTTGTCCGGAAAGTGAAGTAATTCAGTATTACTGCGATGGTAAGCAGCAGCGCCATATTTGAAATTTCGGGGATGTAAGATGAGGGATTATATAAAGCGGGATATACTCGGAGATAATATACCAGCGCAAGGATGAGTGCAGTGAAAATACCCAACCTCAGCATGATGGTTTTGCTTCTGAAAACAAGAGGGGAAGCAATCATGACTACCATGTAGGTGAGAAGCCCGCGGTAGAGAAGATTTATTCCCAGCGGCTCGGTCGTAACGAATAGATCAATAGTGATTGCCGCAAGACATGCAGTGAGGGAAAGATTCGAGGCATGGATGAGCTTTCCTTTTTAATGAGAAACTGTGAGAATACTGTCAATGCGATGCACAGGGGAAGCATAAGCAGAGTGATTGTATCACCCGTGGCGATGTTGATAGGAACAAGAAACACGCACGCGGCGATAAAAAGCCAGTTGAATATAAAAAGATGCCATGCTCGTGTCAAATCTGAAACGCGCTGGTTCGCATACGCTCTCAAGATAGAGTTATCGCGAATTTTCATTTTTATCCACCCTCCTGGAAAGCAAACAACGTATGTCGGGATACGTCAACGCCTTTTTATTCATCTTGTACTTGACTTTTATCAATACTATGCACAATCTTGATAATGTCTGACTCTTTACGTGAGGTGAGTGGAGGTTCTTTACGGATATGTTATCGTACATACTCGCTTTTTTAGGCGCCATTCTTCTCTATGAGACTATACGGGCTTTTATTAAGGAAAAAATCGTGCGGCATTTGTCCCGTTCTGCCATTCGGTACATCAATGAAAACCGCATTAAACTCGATCGCTTCAAATTTATGAATAAGTTCATCATCAAAAAAGAGCTGATGAACAACATAGAAATTCATGAGGCGATGATCGAACACGCGAGAGAGCGCGGCATCAGCATGGAAGAGGCGGAGAACCTGGTTGAAGATTATGTCGAAGAAATAGTCCCCTTTTTTAACCTGCTTTCGTACTACAAAATCGGCTGGTGGGTGGCCAATACTTTTTTAAATTTTCTCTACGAGGTTGTGATCGACCATGAAAATGCCGAGAAGCTTAAAAAAATTCCCGAGCACCATGCCGTTGTCTTTGTGATGAATCATCGCAGCAATGTGGATTATGTGCTGGTGGCCTATATGCTGGCAAAGAATATTTCCATCAGCTATGCGGTGGGAGAGTGGGCGCGCGTGTGGCCTCTTGAGTATATCTTCAAATCGTTCGGCGCGTATTTTCTTCGAAGGCGATATCGCGAGAAACTCTATCATACCGTACTTGAAAAATACATTCAGCTTATCAGCCTGCAGGGGGTGACGCAGGGAATCTTCATTGAGGGGGGGTTGACACGCGACGGAAAGTTCCGCGACACGAAGATTGGAGTAATCGATTACATTATGAAAATCAAAAAAAACCCTGAATTTCGGGGGGATGTCATCTTCGTGCCGGTAGGCATCAATTACGATTGGGTGCTTGAAGACCGCACGCTCATTGACGAATGGCAAAAGGGGAAGGAGAAAAGCGGATTCAGAGATAATATTGCCTCGCTTTTCAGGGTCATTGTGAAAACTCCCTATCTTTTTATTGCAAACGCAGTTCGCTTGCTGACGGGCAGGCTTAAGCAGCATGGCTATGCGAGCGTGAGCTTCGGGGAACCGGTTTCGGTTTCGGAATTCATACATAAAAACGGAAGGAATTTCTTTGCGCTTGAAAGAAAAGAACGCCTTGCGGTGGTGAAGAAATTTGCCGACGAGCTTCTGGTGAAAATCGGAGATGTAATACCCGTCACCCCTGTATGCCTTGTCTCTTACGCGCTTGAAAAAAGAAACGGCGATGCAGTTTCGCGGGCAGATATTGTACGCGATGTTGCCAGACTTAAATCTCTATTGAAACGGGACGGAAGGCGTATTGTAATAGGCAAAGCTTTTGTCAGCACCGTTGAAGGTTTCCGCAGGCTTCAGTCTGAAAAAAACGAGCGTCAGAGGGAACTGGTTTCTTTTGAAGAGGAGTTTCTGGATATCAATGAGGCGAAAAAAATGACAGATGTTGCCCTTGATATCATGAAGAGGCGCAGAATGGTGAGTCTTAAAGCAGGAAAAATAATAATAAATAGAACAAAACTTCCGTTTGTGCAGTATTACGCAAATTCTCTTTCACACATGTTTGAATGAGATGCGACGAAAAATTTTTATAGTGCTGATGATTGTCTGTATGGGAGGATTTATTTTCTCTATGATTCCGACTAGATCAAAAGAGAGCCCCTCATCGAAGGGAAAAGAGCGTTGGGTAATTCTGGTGCATGGGGTGCTTCGCAGTGCCTCATCAATGTCGAAAATCCAGAACGCGCTTCGAGAAAAAGGATATCATACACACAGCTTTGGCTACAACAGCCGCAAGGAGACGATCAAGTCGATTTCGCAGAGGCTTCATAGGGATATTACCAATATCATGAAGCAAAATGTGGAATCGGTGAGCTTTGTGACGCACAGCTTCGGCACACTGATTGTACGCCATTATCTTGCGAACCACGAATTGAAAAAGAAGGGGCGTTTTGTGATGATCGCACCTCCGAATAAAGGATCGCAGTGGGCAAGAATACTCAGCCGCCTTTCGCTGTACAACTGGGCGCTGGGAGTGGCGGGTGAAAAAGTGCAGGATGTGGAAAAGTCAATTCCGAAAATTATGGCTCCTCCGCCGCTCGAGTTCGGAGTTATTTCCGGGGGAAGCAAAACGAGGTTTGGTATAAATCCCCTGCTTCCCGGTGACGATGACGGCACTGTTACCGTAGAAGAAACAAAGCTGGAAGGGATGAAAGATTTTATTCAGATCCGCGGCCAGCATTCGCTTCTGCTTGTACAAAAAAGCGTGATCGATAACGTCATTGCATTCCTTGAGGAAGGAAAATTTTTGCATTGAAAAAATGAACTGTGGTGTCAGATAATGGCATATACACGCCTCATGGTGCAAGAGCACAGTAATAGGCACCTGTGCTAAAATATATTATGTGGGGGTATTGAAATGTCTACGAGACGGGTGACGGATCGCAAAAAAATTTCTTCCCGCGCATGCCTTTTGTGTGTTTCGCTGATTGCTGGTGTGCTGTATTTTACCGAATGCTCCTATTTCCAGAATAAATTTGCCCGCTCCCTGCCCGGGACACGCGGCACCATAGAAATTGCCGGCATTAAAGATAAAGTAATCATCCGTCGCGATCGTCTTGGCGTGCCGGTGGTGGAAGCGCAGAACGAAGAAGACATGTTTTTCGGAGCGGGGTATGCGACCGCGACAGACCGTCTCTGGCAGATGTACATTATGTCGATGGCGATGCAGGGCAGGATTTCGGAAATTGCGGGCGACGACATGCTTCCGGTTGATTTGTTCATGCGAAGCGCTAATGCGCGCGAGCGGGCAGAAAAGGAAATGTTGAAGCTCAACCCACAGATGAAATTGCTCCTTGAGGCGTATGCGAAAGGCGTAAACGAATATCTCGAAAAAAATCCCGATCTCCCTGCAGAGTTTGTGCTGACGCGATACCAACCCGAAGCATGGGGGCCCATTGATACCTTCTACGTGTTTGGCCTTCTCGATATGACCGTTTCCTTTAATTTTGTGGAGGAGCTCGATTTTCTCATCATCGCTTCAAAGCTTGGCTATGAGAACGCTGCAATGCTTTTCCCGGTGTATGACGATGAGGAATTGCCGTTTGAAGACACAAAAGCGTTATCTGTTATACCCCATGGTGAACTTCTGGATAATGCGTCGGTTGCCTCGATTTCTCATGTGCGCAATGCAATAAAACGCTTTTTGCCGCTTGGCATCCCCGCATCGAACAACTGGGCTGTTGCCCCTTCGCGCACTAAAAGCGGTAAATCGATTGTATGCAATGATACTCACCTCATGCTCATGATTCCCAATTCATGGATGCTCATTCATCTTAAATGCCCTACGTACGATGCGGCCGGTGTGACTGTTCCGGGTATTCCGGTGGTAGCTCTTGGCACAAACGGGAAAGTCGCGTGGGGCGCAACTATGGTGATGGCCGACAGCGAAGATGTTTTTATAGAAAAGTTGAAAAAAGTGAATGGAAAGACACACTATCTGTACAAGGGCAACTGGATTCCCGTGAGGGAAAGAAAAGAGGTGTTTAGAATAAAAGGGGGCGATGAAATTTCGGCAACAATTGAAGAAACAAACCATGGCCCGATCATCAATAGCGCTCTTGAAAAGATGCCGTATCCGCCCGAATTACCCGTTCAGCCCCTGCCGATGAAGTCGGAGTATGGAATTGCAATTTCTTTCGCAATAGAAAATGGCGCGAAAACTCTCGATGGTTTCTATACAATCGGTAAGAGCAAAACAGCCGCAGAGGCACGGAAAGCGCTTTTGAAAATCGAAAGCATTTATTTAAATATCGTGTATGGCGATGAGCACAATATCGGCTGGCAGATAACGGGTGCCTTTCCGAAGCGGAGGAAGGGGCGCGGACTTTTCCCTTCGCCAGGATGGACCGGTGAGTATGATTGGATTGGTTTCGAGCCTACTTCGCAAAATCCGCATGCAATGAATCCGCCGGAGGGATTTTTCGGCACAGCAAACAATCGCACGGTAAAAACTCATGCTTTTTCGCTCACTGCAAGCTGGTATCATCCCGACCGCGCTGTAAGAATTGCGGAAATTTTGAGCAAAGCTACAAACGTCACATTCGATGATATGATAAAAATGCAGTATGATGATGTCTCCCTCATGTCGCGCAAGATTCAAAAAATGCTTTTCAATCCCGCAATGCGGGAGGCAGTGGAAAAATCCGCCTCTGAATTTTCAGACCAGAATAGAGCACGGCTTGCGAGAGCTTTTGAGATGCTTGCGCCGGAAAACTTTAATTGTGTGATGGACAAGGAGTCTGCGAGCGCGGCGCTTGTTGGCGCTTTTGAATATGAGTTCACACGGCACACCTTTCTTGATGAACTTGGTCCGGAGAACAGTATTTTCTGGCAGGCGTTTCTTGATGTCAACATGATTTCGTACTGTTCCCCGGAAGACCACCTTGTCGTGCGCGGGAAATCCATTTTCTTCGATGATATCACCACCTCAAAAAAAGAAACAAAAGCGGATATTCTTGCACGATCACTTGTGGCCGCGGTGAGGCTGTGCGAAGATAGAATGGGGAGCGATGCGAAAAAATGGAAATGGGGAATTCTTCATACCTATCACTGGAAGCACGATTTTACGAAAAAGACGCGCTTTTTTCACGACTATTTCAACCGCGGACCATTTCCTGCATCGGGCGATGTGCATACGCTCAATGTGACTACTTTCACGTGGGGAGAGAATTTCGACACATGGAACATCCCCGCCATGCGGATGGTGGTGGATTTCGGGAAGTCTGAGCCGGCGTCGTTTCTGACAGTGCCGGGGCAGTGCGGAAATCCATCGAGCAGGCACTATGATGATATGATTCCACTCTTTTTGCAGGTTTCCGCGCATCCGATGCCGTTTCAATCGGAACATGTTGCGGCGCAGTACCAGGAGGTGCTGGTGCTTGAACCGAAAAGAATAAAATAACAGGCGCTTTTGCAGATGTATTGCATCTGATGGCGCATACAAAATCACAGGGGGTATGGTATGTACACGCAGGCGACGCAATTGGCGTTACAGGGAATCAGGGATCTTTCAACGCTTCAATGGTATGTTATTCCGCTTCTGGCGCTCGTGTTTTACGTGTATGCGAGTGAGATCAAAAAAGCCCGGGAAAAAGGCGACTGGAATCCCGTTATCGCAGGGCTTACGCTATTCGGCATGGATTTTTTCAATGAAACATGGAACGGATGGGTGATGGTGCTTTCCGGGCGTTCGGCGTTCTGGACCGCTCCTGGACAAACCGCGCTTCGCACAATGGTCGGCTGGAACATTGAAATTATGTTCATGTTTGCAATTGCGGGCATCATTTTTTATAATTCTCTTTCTGGTGAGAAAGAGAAGAAAATTTTTGGAATGCCTGAAAAGTGGGTGCTGGCGGTCGGTTATTCGGCCTTCTGCGTGTTCGTTGAAATTCTGCTGAACCTCGGCGGACATCTGGTGTGGGAATATTCATTCTGGAACAGGTCGTTTGGGGGAATATGGCTGATATTCCTCATTGGATATTTTCACTTTTTTGCTGCGATTATCATTGTCACCGGTTTTAAGACCCTCAAAGCAAAGCTGATTGCACTTGCGGCGATCTATTCCGTACCGGTAATCATGAATATCATTGGCTTCGGTATACTGGGATGGAATTACTGAGATAGACGTGTATTGCAGGAGAGCGCAACTGGTACCTGTAAAAGCTTTTTCTAAAACAATGCCGAAGTGCAAAATGAGGCAGCGAATAAAAAAATTTTTTAAATGTAATTAGCCCAGAAGGCGAAGAAGGACAGGAATAGGGCAATATCTTTCATAAGGAACTCAATTATCAGAGCGGCCGGGTGCTGGTGCGGGCATTCGTCAGCACCTTTAGCTGGCTTGCGTATATTCCTGTTGACCGCTTTCGCTTTCCCAACGAACCTGCAGTGGTTTTGTTGCGTATTTGTTTTCCACGTGTCGGCATAATGTCTATATTTTGTACAAGCTTCCTTTTTTTAAGGATGCGCATGTGTACCTGCTTACCTAATTCGGCGCTTACCTGCGAAAAAGCACGGGGTGGCACTATCTTTCATTGCATCAATGGTGAAAATGGTGCTTTCGAATTGGAATGGGCATCTTGATCCGCTTCAGAAGATGTGTAAAAATATTATGGAACTATTGAAGCAATTTATCGGCAGGGGAACTTTCCACAACGACATCAGGCTATTGGTGATGAAATATACGAACAGTGCTCAACAAAGATAAGTATTTTTTTCACGTTTCGTCTCCCTCTTTCGTTTCTTGCAAGAGCGACTTTAACTTTCGTTTCATTGAATCGGGAAGTTTTATCCCCACGGTTTTGAGGCGATTGACGTATTTTTCGAACGATTGCAAATACCGCGCATTGGTAATGAATATTTTAAAATACGATCTGATGCTCCCTTCGAGTTCTTTTCGAAATTCGATGTCCTGATTGAGAAGATCCTCCACCGGTGCGATCACGCGATAGTTGATGGTGCGGCATATTGAACGGTAGGCCACAAAGCGTTGGGTCACTTCGCATTCATAATTTTTTTCTCGAATGCTTTTTTCAACCACGTTGAGGTCGATGCAATCCAGTATTTCGAACCTGTAGTGTTCCCCGATTGCTTTTTTGATGAGCGATTTCGCTATCTGAAATTTATCACAACTCGTGTGCAGATCGGTGCAGCCGGTGCCGCACCGCATGTAGAGCACCATGTCGATGTCGGAGCTGGGCTGTGCCTGTCCCACATTAACCGAGCCCACCACGTCGAGGGCCATGTTTTCAAGATTGCCGCTCATTTTCCGCAAGGATTTTTCAAGATGCTCTATCCTTGCTTCGGTTTCTGGAGTCTGAAAGGTTTTGAAGAATTGCTTTATTTCCTTGAAAAGAACAATTTCGGGAATGTGCGAGTACTTCTGGGTTTTTGAGTCAAAATTTTCATAGCGCTTGAGCGCCTCAAAACGCCCTTGATCGATGACAGTTTCCTTCCATGCGTTGCCCAATTTTGCATATTCGGCAACATCATAAATTCTATCTTCCACGATCTTGCGAAAAAGCACATCGCTCACTGCACCTCTTTCGATTTCCACCTGATAGAAAAAACCGCCTTCGTGCACATCGCCGGTGAGAAGTGTCACTTCCCCAAAGTTGGATGGATTCAGATAGACGGTATTTTCAATTTCTTTAAAGCCCCATTGGTTATGGATATGTCCGGAAAGGCACAGAAGCACCTCGTTGTTGTCGCAAAAGGTGCGAAGTGCCGGAGATCCGGAAGGGCCGGTGGGAGTGACCCAGTCGTGAACGCCGTGTGCCGGCTGATGGGAGGCGATGATATGCGGCTTTACCGCTTTAAAAAACATATACATTTCATTTTTGCGGTCGTCAATACCGATTCCCGCGCGATATTTAACCACATATCGTTCAGGGATCCCCGCAGTGAAAATATCCGCGCCTCCATAACCTGCGATTTTTAAATCGTCAATCTGGTACCAGTGGAGATGCAGATCGCGCTCATGGAGTGCGGTGTAGCGCAGGTCCATGTCGTAGTTGCCTGGGAGGCAATAGATGCGGGAATTCGGTTTGGTGAGGATCATATTTTCAAGAACTTTATATTTCTGCTGCATCACGCGCCTTGCGCGAATGGTATAGTGGAGATATTTTTCGGCTTTGTCTTCCATTTCTTCGGTAATATCTCCCATGCCGGCAAGGTCGTGGACGAAGTCTTCCATCACCACATGTTCTTTTTCCAGCTGACGGCGTAAGCCTTTGAAATAATTCTGAAGCTCCCAGTACCGCACGGCAGTATCCATATTGTAAAAAGGAATGTCCAGAAGGTCGCCTGCGATTACATACACATCGGCGATGGTTTCATACAAAAGATCTCGCACGCGTTCAAATGCGCCATGTATGTCGGTGAGGTAGATTATCCGCATGATAGCAATCGGTCCATTTGTAAATAGTATCGCGCCGATATGTGCATTTGTCAATAGAAATGAAGCTCCCTTATTTTTTTCTGGTGAGATCCTGATGGTCAATGAAATGATAGATGAGCATTTTTTTTAGCCGTAGCAGATTCATTTTCTCTGCGGTGAGGGTCTGCGCGGTCGTAATGAGAAAGGTGAGGTCGAGACGGGCCTGCAGGTATTTTTTCTCTTCCGTGCGATATTTTGACTCAAGTGCCTTCACGCGGTTTTCGGATAGCGCAATCATTTTTCTCACCGCTTTTGCATTATTGCGCAGCGACGCAATATTTTTTGTGTAATCGTTGAGTGCGATAGCATATTCATGATTGATTTCTTCGACGGCAAGCGAGGCATTTTTCTTTTCGCTTTCAGCGGCGCTGTTTTCCAGCGGGAAACTTGCGCTTATTCCCACATAGTAATCGGTATCATTGATGTGTTTTGCGGCATCGGGGAATGCGGTATCCTGCGCTTTGCGCGTGATGGTGCCTGAAATGTCAAGCTGGGGGAGAAGTTTATTGCCCGCAACTTTTTCTGCGTACCGGTAATTTTCTTTTGTAAGATGGTATATGGATGAAAGACGGGTACTTTCAAACGGTGTTTCTGCGAAGGAATAATCATCGCACTGTTTGAGGATGTTCTCAAGTTCTTTTTCTTCCGGCGAGAGTGTTATCGTGTCGATGAAAAGTCCGATCTCCTCCATGAGCGATTTCATGGACGAAGTTTCTTCTTCAAATGCGAGGCGATACTGAATCTCAGCTGCCGTGGCATTCTGCACTTCGTCGTTTTCGGCAAGCCCGAGCTGAAATTTCCTGATCACTCGATTGCGGAGAGCGGCGGCATCGATGATGGTTTTTTTTAAAAGTTCTATCCGAAATCCCGATTCAATCCAGTCAAAATATAATTTTCGATAGTAATTGAGCGCGCTGTCGTCATTGTGAGCGGCACGAAGAATTTCAATTTCCTTTTTCATCTCCGCATCTTTGAGCGCGAAGCGATCCACGACGCCGAAGCTGTTTTTGAGAAGGGATTGCGAAAAGCCCACATAGTAGGCGGGGTAATGATATGTATCGGGAATTGCAATCGAACCGTAGTCAATATCGCTCTGGTACTGCTGGTATGAAATTCCGCCGCTTATGGTGGTGCCGGTTGAAAAGAATTTTTTCGTCAGACCCCAAGACCCCGCGTAATCTGTTTCGTAGCCGGTGCGGGAAAATGGATTGTAGGAATATTTCCATGTTTTGTTCCATGATGCCGAAGCCTCAATATTTGTGTCGAAGATGCCTTTGCCGGCGAGCGCAGCGTTTTCCGCGCGTTTGACGGCGATGCGGTTTTTCCGAATCTGCGGGAGTGCCTCTTTAATTTTATCAACGAAATCGGTGTAGGCGATGACGCGTCTGGAAGTGTTTTCCTGTGCATGAAGGCCGTGCGTGCCTGAAAGCCCGGCCATGAGTTGTGCAATGATGATTGTGGAAATTGAAATGCGGTATTTTTTCATTTCTTTTTCCTCCTGTCGCTTGCGATGGTTCCATCCACCAGATGGATGATGCGGTCGGCTTTTTTTGCGTAATCAGCTTCATGCGTCACCATTATGATGGTGGTGCCGAGTTCGCGATTTACATTTCTGAAAATTTGCATGATTTTATCGCCGTTTTCGCTGTCAAGATTTCCTGTCGGTTCGTCTGCAAAAAGAATTTCTGGTTCCATGATGAGCGATCGGGCAATGGCGGTGCGCTGAAGTTCGCCGCCGGACATCTTTGCAGGGAGTTTGTCTTTGCAGTGAAGGATGTTGAATTCCTTCATAAGAAAGAGCGCATATTCACGACGGGGTTTCTCCTGACCTGTTTTCCGTGCAGGCATGAGAATGTTGTCCAGAGCGGTGATTTCGGGCAGAAGGTAATGGAATTGGAAGACAAAACCCATCGTTATATTTCTCATCCGGTGAACCTCCCGGCTGTCGAGTGTGTGAATGTTCTTGCCGTTAATGATTACCTCGCCGGAGGTAATATTGTCCAGCCCGCTTGTCACGTACAGAAGAGTCGATTTGCCGGAACCCGAACGACCGGTGATGCTCAGAAATTCTTTTTTTTCCACATCAAAAGAAATTGACTTTAAAATTGTAAGCGGAGGATCTTCAAAGGATTTTACGAGATCTCTGCACTGAATGATTGCGCTCATGCTGAACCTCTGATGATGTCGATGGGAGAAAGCTTCCCGGCCATCCTGGCCGGAAAGAAGCTCGCGATGAGCGTGGCGGTGTTGACCAGGAGAAATGATTTACAGTAGATGGCGATGTCCCAGGAGATCATCATGTGTCCTCGCGCTCCGGGAATTTTTATTGTTTCGATGTATTTACAGGTAAGGTATCCAAATACAAGTCCAAGAACAGAGCCGGCCAGGCCTAAGATCACACCCTGAGTGAGAAAGAGAAACACGGTATCAGTTTCCGTGTAGCCTATCGAACGCAGGATGGCGATATCCTTCATCTTGTGATTTACTGCCATGTTGAGAATGTTGTAGATGCCAAAGCCGACTATGATGATGAACGCCATTGTTGTGATATTGCGTACAATGTTTTGCGTTTCCATCATGCCGAGCCTGTCGCTGTTGAGCTGATCCCAGCTTTCCACGCGGTCAGTTGTAAGCGAATTCCATACTGTCGCAATTTCAGCCGCTTTATCGAAATTTTTTATTTTCACGACAATTGACGTAATTTCGCCCGGGCAGGACGAGATGTTCTGCACGGTGGTGATGGACGTATAAATGGTGCGCTCATCGCTTCTCCTGTCTCCTGATGAGAATGTGCCGATTATCTTCATCGGGAAGAGCTTGCCGCCGGAAGTGGAAATATTCACCGTGTCGTTGACGCGAACGCCGAGATACTGCATCAACCGCTCGCCGATAAATATAAGCGAAGCGCCGCTGCTGATGGCGGCAAGGGAACCGGCGGTAACATCGGATTCGATATTGGTGACTTTCGTCTGGAGCTCGGGGTCAATCCCGATGAGGTTGACGCTCTGGGTGAAGCCGCGATGCTCGATGATTGCTTCCTTGCTGATCTGCGGTGCATAGGCCTGGACTTCTGAATCATTTTTTAACTTTTGATACCACTGACTTGCGCTCTGGAGCTTGGTGTAGGATCGCCTTCCGGAGGGAGTATTGAGCCATCGGATGTGTGAGCCCGGGAAGAACAGGCCGTCGATGCTTTCCGCGTTGATGAATTCATTGCGCGTTGCAATGTTGATATGGCCGCTTCGCTCGATGAGGCGGTCTATCATGAATTCCTGAAAGCCGAGCTGCATGCCGGAGAAGACCACGTATCCCCCCGCACCCAGGAGAATCGCCAGAAACGTGAGAAGTGTCTGGCTTTTCCGCGACACTAAGTGTTTGAAAGCCATAAACCACATATACCGACCAACTATTTTGAAGAATTTTTTTTCGCGCGTACGATTACGAAATCATCGGGCCTGACGTCGCCTTCCAGAATTTCACTGAATTCTCTGTCCACCGGTTTCGCCTGGACTTTCACCTGCATTCGCTTCCCCTTACGTTCTATGGTGATTTCGTTTTGTAAAATGGCGTTTCGCAAAACCAGCACCGCATTCTCGTTTTTTCTGATTATGATCGCCGTATCGCAGTTCATTTCAGGAAGCACCCCATCGGGAAAATTGCGGACGCCAATACGGACGACGAATTCATTTGATGAGGGATAGACGCTTTCAACGATGCCTTCCGTGCGGGAGTCTCTGAGGTTTTCGAAACTGAGCTCGACCTTTTGACCTTTGCGCACCAGTATAATTGATTTCTGGTCGAGGGAGACCCGCACATACATGGTTCTGGTATCGGCAAGCGTCATGACCGGCTGGCCTGCGGGTGCCATCTCGCTTTCGCGGAATAACACCTGTGTAACGAGACCGGAGAACGGCGCGCGGAAAATAATTCCGGAATCGGTCATAAGAAGGGGAGAGCCTGCTGTAATTTCCTGGCCTTCGACCACATAGAGCTTTTGTATCACCGCGTTCATGCCGAATCTTACATTATACCAGCGATCGGTTTTGACGATGCCGAGCGCATAGACCGCCTCAACTACCGGGCCGATTCTGGGATGTGCACGCCGGTTGGAATGATGCGAAAAACCGCAGATGAGAGAAGCGATGGCAATTGCCGCTATCGCAGCAATAAGATATGCCTTTTTTCTATTTGTACTCATGTAAAATATCTATCCTCTGATGTGGATGAAATTTTTATCAATGGGTATTGCATATTGTGCATATTGTATAAACCACCTGTAAAGTAAAAAAGATCCATTTTTTATGAACAGTACAGTATTACCTGATGCGTGATAGGGACGATGGTGATTGAACATTATGCGATAAGCACTATGGTCGATACCCGCTTTGCGAAAAGGTATTTGCGCGGCATACTTTCTTCCCTGCCATCTGAACAGAAATCGTGCGGGTATTCGCGTGTGGTATCGATTTTCAATCGCCATGGTCGGCCGCCGGGAGATGGGGGCAGTTCGATTCTATGATGAAATGGAGATGCGTTGAAGAGCATAAAAAAATCAACCGAATCGTCCGATGCCGCACCGTTGATGACGCAGGCCACCAGCAGGCTTTTTGCACTCCAGTCTGGTTCAAACGGTTTTGTGCCATGCCAGGAAATGTCGGGCATGCCATTGTGGATGGGAAGGCCGGTAAAGAAGGTCTTGCGGCGAAGCGCGGGGTGTTGCGCGCGAAAGGCTATCATTTCTTTTGTGAATCGAAAGATCTCATGATTGGTTTCTTTAAATGTCCAGTTTATCCAGGAGATTTCATTATCCTGGCACCATGCATTGTTGTTGCCTTTTTGAGTGCGGCGAAACTCATCGCCGGCAAGAATCATCGGTACACCCTGAGACAGAAAGAGCGTGGCAATAAAATTCTTTATCTGACGGCGACGAAACGCGTCGAGGTGAGGGGGAACATCAAGGCCTTCTATGCCGTAGTCGTGGCTGAAATTGTAATTTTCGCCATCGCGGTTCTCTTCGCCGTTTTCAATATTGTGCTTTTCGGAAAAGCTTACAAGATCGTTGAGCGTGAAGCCGTCGTGACAGGTGATGAAGTTGATGCTGTGAAGCGGCCCTTTCTCTTCATAGAGATCGGAACTGCCGGTGAGCCGGGTGGCGAAATTGCCCGCTGAATTTTCATCACCGCGCCAAAAGCGGCGTACATCGTCGCGGAATCGCCCATTCCAGTCTGCCCAGCGGCCAGGAAAATCTCCCACCTGATATGCACCTGCGGCATCCCATGCCTCGGCGATAAGCTTGGTGTTGCGAAGGACGGGCTCTTCGGCAATCCACTCAAGAAGCGGGGGATTTTGCTGGATGATGCCGTTCTGATCGCGCCCTAAAATGGAAGCAAGATCGAAGCGGAAACCGTCAACCTTCATTTCCATCACCCAGTATTTGAGGCAGTCCAGTATGAAATTGCGCACGATCGGATGATTGCAGTTGAAGGTGTTGCCGCAACCAGAGAAGTTCTGATAGTAGCGTTTATCATCTTTAAGCATATAATAAATAGAATTGTCGATACCTCGAAAACAGAGTGTGGGCCCGAGGTGGTCGCCTTCTGCGGTGTGATTGATCACCACATCCAGGATGACCTCTATCCCCGCGCGATGGAGTTCATCGACTGTATGCCGGAATTCTTTCACCTGGCCGCCGGTTTTATCGCCCTGGGCGTAGCGGCCCTTCGGCGCGAAAAATGAAATGGTACTGTATCCCCAATAATTTTTGAGCTTTTCTCCTGTAAGAGGATTTCTATTGAGATTTTCATCCTCGTCGAATTCCATGATGGGCATCAGCTCCACCGCCGTGATCCCTAACTCTTTTAGATATGGAATTTTTTCTGCAATCCCCAGAAAAGTGCCAGGATGTTTCGCTCCGGAAGAGGGATGGATTGTCAGGCCCTTTACATGAAGCTCGTAGATGACAGTATTTTCAAGCGGGATATTGAGCGGTGGCGGCGATGAATCGGGATCATTTTTTATTATTTAGTAATCCAGCAATTGTAAATTTTTGTTTA
>DYLV01000206.1 GCA_020721925.1 Leptospira biflexa | reverse complement strand
AACCCGACTTCACTTCAAGGTTGTAGGGAGGCAAGCGCAATGATAAGCAAAAAAACCGTAAGCATTCGCAGTGCAGGAAGAACGCGATAGGTGCGTTCACGAAAAGAGCGCCTCCGGGCAACTACCTTCTTTGACGACACTGCAATAGCGCTTTCAGTTTGATAGCGCTTTCCAAAAACGTACCAGGCACACGCGGCAGCCCAGGGAATGAGAAGGAGCAGGAAATATGGATTTTTGAAATCAAGCCACCACATCACTTCCCGCTCCTGCAAGGTTTCTGGCAAGTCGCACTGTCGTTTCAAAATTGATTTTCAGCGTTTCTTCGGAAGGAGAAAATTCGGCAAACTTCGCGAGGTCCCAGAGATCGAGTACGGCATCGATGTCGCTTTCATTTCTCTTATAGAGAACCCGCGGTAATGTTTTTTGAAGCGCCATACGGATTTCCGTCACTGTCATATCCATCGCATCAATCCGCCATTGATTCACGAGAAAGCGCCGGAAAATTGCAGACATCCCAAATACGTAATCACGCACGCGACCCTCCTCAATGTGTTTTTTCCGGGCAAGTTTTCCCGACTCTTCCATAAAAATTTCGATGGGCGGCGTCTGGGGCAAGGGCGGCATGTGTGCTTTACGCGCGTTCCACCATCGTGCGAAAAAGTATCCCGCTGCGAATACCGCACATATTCCGAGAATAATCCACACGAGCCGCCACCAGTTTCCTGCAAGCTCAAGCGGGGGCTCAATCTCCTGAAACTCGCCCTGCGGATTGGTGCTTTCCACTTCAACCTCAGGAACGCGATATCCAATCTTCATATTTTCCGAATCGAAAAGCTCCACTTCCGGAAGCCGGTGTTTTCCAGGATGGAAGTATGCCATTTCCACGATAATGGAAATCTGTTCTATGTCGCCGCTTTTCGATTCTTCTTTGCGGGCGTTTTTTATGACATAGAGCGGCACCTTCAGCGCGTCGTCAGACTGTATTTCATTTTTTTCGGATGTTACTTTCGCTGTCCCACCTTTCTCTGGCTTTCGCGATTCTAGATATGCAACCCGTTTTTCGGGCAGGCGCACCACCACATCGGGCTTTTTCCCGGCAATCACCACCCGGTACTCGAAAGGTACCCCAATAGTTGTTTTCTGCGTTGAGACGCTCGCGCGGATTTCCGGATTGCCCGAGGTGTTGACGTCACCGGCAAAGGCTGAACCAGAAAAAACTACAATAATTAAAGCACATAAAATTATCGGATGCAATTTCATTGCCGTCATTTCACATCCGCCGAATGGCCCGGTTTCGTTTTTCAAAATATCGAAGCACGCCGTTTTCAATCGGCTCCTCCGTGCTTATGCATATGCTGTCCATCTCGCGCAGCCGGGTAAGTTCCGTGCTTTCAGGAAGCGCATCTGAAAGGAACGATTCGCCCGTTTCCAGATCAGTAAATTCCGCCAGCCCAAAGAGATTCATCTCCTGTTCCATTGGATCTGATACGTTTACCGGGATGAGATCATGCTTCTGCTTGAGCCGTTTGAGCTTCAATTCGTAACCTTCATCTAAAAAATCGGAAATTAAAAAAACCACGCTTCTCTTTTTCATCACACGCAGCAAAAAATCAATTGCACCACCGATGTCCGTTCCGCGGCCTGCGGGTTTCAAACGCGTAATGGTATCGAGAATGCTCAGCACAAAGCGGTCGCCCTTTCGTGCGCGGATAAACTTTTCCACGCGGTCTGAAAAAAGCAGTACCGAAATCCTGTCGTTGTTGAGCTGAGCGAGATACAGGAAAAGCGCTGCCGTTTCCAGAATGAGATCGCGCTTGCTTTTTTCCGAGCCAAATTCCACCGATGCCGATACATCCACCATTAGCACCACGGAAAGTTCGCGCTCTTCGGTATATTGCTTCACAAACAGGTGATTCATCCGAGCAGAAACATTCCAGTCGATGCTGCGCATATCATCGCCGTACTGGTATTCACGCACGCTTTCAAAAGAGAGGCCAAGACCCTTAAATGCAGTTCGGTATTCTCCCGCAAAGAACGTGTTCATTTTCCGGTGCGTGCGTATCTTTATCTTCTTTAGAATTGCAAGACCTACAGAAGCCACTTAGGGAACCTCGACACCATCAAGAATCATGCGCACCACATCGTCGGCATTTTTCCCATCCGCCTCTGCCTCATAGGAAAGAATGATGCGATGGCGCAGCACATCATACGCGATTTCCTTCACATCATCGGGATTGGTGAAGCCCCTTCCCCGCAAAAACGCAATACCGCGCGACGCTTTCATAAGCGCAATGGAAGCGCGGGGGCTTGCGCCATAGTCGATATAGCGCTTCAAATCCTCATTGTGCGGATGCCGTGTGGCATCGACAATATTGATGATATAGTCCATAAGCTTATCGCTGATATAGATTGAATCGATAAGGGGTGCGACTGCATGCATATCCGATGGATTGACCACAGGATTGATGCGCGCCACATTGATCTCGCCGAAACGCCCAAGGATTTCGCGCTCCTCATCCCTCGCGGGATAGCTCACCAGGCATTTCAGCATAAACCGGTCAATTTGCGCCTCCGGCAGTGGATATGTCCCTTCCTGCTCGATGGGATTCTCCGTGGCAAGCACCATGAAAGGCATGGGAAGCGGATGCGTTTCATCTCCGATGGTCACCGCGCGCTCCTCCATCGCCTGCAATAGCGCCGACTGCACTTTCGCGGGAGCGCGGTTGATTTCATCAGCAAGAAGAATATTGGTAAAAATCGGTCCTTTGCGCGTAAAAAAATCCAGGTCTTTTGGGTTGTAGATGCGCGTACCGATGAGATCGGCGGGCAAAAGATCTGGAGTAAACTGAATGCGGCTGAAGGACGTATTAATCGATTTCGCAAACGCGCGAACAAGAAGCGTCTTGGCCAATCCCGGCACGCCTTCGAGCAGAATATGTCCACCCGAGAGGAAGGCAACAATCATGCGCTCCAGAAGCGCTGTCTGCCCCACAACAACTTTTGAAATTTCCTTTTTCAATGTTTCCGCAAAGCCGTTTGCTTCGCGCACTCGCGCTGTCAACTTTTCAATTTCCGCATAATCCATTGAACAATACCTCTTTTCTGAATACAATCTGCACTACAAAACAGGCACACAGTAAAAAACACGGATGTGTATGCAAGGGGAAAATTGACGATTATAAAAATTAGTACCACAATGCGATGTTTTGTTACACACAAAAAATGCACTGATGGCGACTTCTAAAAACCGCTTTCATCTGACACAAATACCATCAAAAAAGCACTCCTCACCCATACATGGTAACTACAAGGGTATAGCCTCCTCAAAGCGCGCTTCAAGATTTGAATATATCCGCTGATACAGGTATGTGTATGTCCCACACCACTTTTTTTAAAAAATTTTTATCTTCTAGCTGATTTCATCGTATTAATGGGTAGAAGGATATTTTTTTCAAGGAGGATACGATGAATATCAAGACCACCTATGTGATGTGCGATGA
>DYLV01000035.1 GCA_020721925.1 Leptospira biflexa | reverse complement strand
AAAAATAATCCATTTTTTCAAGAATGCCGGGAATATCGCCTACGCCATCGGAATTGGAATCATAAAAGCTACGCACATACACATGATACACCGTGCCGTGCTTCCACCATATCCAATCAGACATCGCTACACTGCCTCACGCTGCGCTTCCGAGATCCCTGAAAAACCGCTGAAGAATTATATCAACATCATACTGTTTCGCGCGCTTTAACGCCTGAGCCTTGAAGGAGCGCTGTAGTTTGCCATCGCTTAAAAAACGGATTATCTTTTCCGCGATATCATCGCCGCCCTTTGCAAGATATCCGTTCACGCCATCGACGATGATGTCTTTCGGTCCCTTTGTGTTATACGCCGCAACGGGAAGCCCGCAGGAGAGCGCTTCGAGCACCACACACCCAAACGTATCGAACCGTGAGGGAAGGATCAGCATATCTGCTGCCGAATAAACTTCAGGGAGTTTCGCATGATCGACCCATCCGAGAAACATGGCATCGGGCATCGCCTTTTTCAATTCATCTTCCTTCGGCCCCATGCCTGCAAACGCAATTTTAGCCGAAGGGTGCACCTCCCACACCTTTTCCATGATCTGCGGTATTTCCATTACGCCTTTCTCATCGGAAAGCCTTCCTGCGAACAGCAAAACAGGTGCCGGTTCTTTTAAACCAAAGATGGTCTTTTTATCTCCCCCTCGCGGCTCAAAACCCTCGTCGGCCCAGTGTGCTGTCAAAAACACCGTTTCGGGGTTGAAACCCATGTCTTTTCCAATCAGCCATTTTCGCTGGTCATTATTGAGCACAAAAAGCCCGTCGAAGCCTTTATAGAACGTCCGCAAAATGCGCCGCAGTCGGCTTTTGTTTTGCTCGTTGAATTTCAGCACCCGCTCGGCAAACATCATCCAGTCGGTATGCACATAAAAATATGCAAAAACTGAATAGGCCAGTTTCAGATACAGCGCTGCAAGCCCCATTGGGCCTTCAGTAGAACAGATGATTCGGCTGTATTCCCCTTCTTTAAATATTTTGTGAATTTCAAGAAGATTCGGGATACGAAGCGGCTGCTGTTCATAAAACGAAAGGCGATACTCACCCACGGGCTTAACCACAATGAGATGATCTCCCGACTGCAATGTGTTGCTCGCGGTAAGCACATCAATAGGCAGGTTTCGCTTGCGAATCTCGTGCAGCATCGACTTGAGTACCATCGCTACGCCGTTTGAATCTTCAAGGGTATCCGTAAGCCAGAGCGTTCTTTCGGGATGGACAAGCGCATTATGTTTTCTGGCAAACTCATTGAGCACAGGCCTCGATTTGTACATAACCCGCGCGCTGGCGAAAAATGCCGCAAGGATGACAGATGAAGAGAGAAAGGGGAACGAAAGTTTATCGAAAAACTCGGAGAGGTTGGCACCCTTCAATTCTGTCCGAAGCGCTCCTTTTCTTTCATCGAAAAGCTCCCTGAAATGCGAAGGCATTTCGAATTTATCCACTAAATCTTCAATGCTCATTTCGGATATGCCGCTTTTCTGATTGATCTTTTCAAGCGCTTTTTCCATTCTTCTGATCAGCAATTTCAAAAGTATTTCAAAAATTCTGTTGATGGATTCATCGAACATGCGCAATGCATTTTCCGGGTCATCCCTGCGTACGATGGCCATTCTTGAAGCGATGTCGAACACTTCCTTGTAATCGTTCTTCACAATAAGCCTTTTCGATTTTGCAGGAGTTTTGCCACTGAAGCACCCATGGAATATATTTAGAAACGTTACTGTTGTTTTATGACGCTTGATTTCCATACAGGCGTTTCCCGCGATAAACGCGATGAGCTTTTCCCTTGGCGTACCTTTGTGCAAGAGCATCCGTACAAGCCCCGGGTCTTTTATGTTCAAGCCCACCTGGCAAAAATAGTCCAGAAAGGCAATTGCCAGCTTTTCGCTTTCATTGTGCGAGCCGTAGGGGGCGATATCCCCGCGCCTGATCGCCTCCAGCGCAAGCGCCGAGCGCGATGATTCCTTCAACCTCAATTTTAACGCCGGCACATGGAGATATGCGCCTGTAAGGCCGGCGAAAATTCCCATATGGCTGTCGGAACCGCCTGCAAATGCTTTCATGTATGGGTTCCGGCAATATCGGCGCGGATCTATTTTCATCTTTCTGCTAAGCCACTTAATGCGTTCTTCCGTCAAGGATTCGATCCAGACTTTCACCAGCATATTCTGCCAGCTATCGCGTTGACCGTTTATCACTTCAAAGCGCTCGAACACAAGCGCCATCTTGTCGAAAAATTCCATTGTCGGCAGACCTGATGATTTATAGTGATAAAGGGGATGCGCCCAAATCGTCGGTATATCATTTTCACAGGCATATTCCTGAAACCTGTACACGTCTGTGCGATATTTGTTGAGCTTTTTTTCCTGATCGGGAGAAAAGCCATAGGCCAGCACGTGAATTCCTGTTTTAAAGTCGGGCACCATACAGCTGAATTCCGCGCCCACCAGCACATCAAAACCTTTTTCGAGGAGCTCCCAGCACGATCGCGCATTGTTGTGGTTGGTTACTGTAAACGCGGTACAGCCGTTTGATTTCAACGTGAGTATGAGGTCGTCTGTTGAAAGCCACGTTTCCGGCAGCGCCAGAATTCTCCCGAGCTGTTCATCGGGTATATTGCTATTGCAATCATGACAATGAAGATCGATTTTAAGAATTTCATCCTCGGGAAATCGCTGCTTTTGCGCTTCGACAAACTCATCGAGCATCTTTACAATTGCTTTACTGAATGTCTTCGGATGTTCCATTGCTACTGCTCCTCACTCATTTCACATATTAATTACATAAATTTTATCATGAAATGATAAAAAAATTATGAGAAAATAATAAAGAGAAGTAGCATGAGGCATCGGAAATGCTATTTTCCACGAAAACATACATACTGCTACTGGTCGGCATCGAACCGTTGAGCTCAACCAAAGAAAAAGGCAAAGGCATGTACGAGGTGAAACAGGTGTCTGAAAAAACCGCTTTGGGTTTGTATATCGCCATGCCCAAGAAGCGGGGTAATGCAGAGCACGGATGCAACACGAAGTTGCTGAAGTCTGGAAAATATCGACCTGGATTGCTCCGGCGATATCACGTTATCATTATCGCCGTGGATGAGCGCGACGCGTGCCTTTAAAAACGAGATATTGTCAATCACTGAAAGCTTTTTTTCCAGCACCTTTACTTTTCGCGATCGTGCACGTATTTCATGCCATACTCTGCGGCGGAAATCAACATCTCTGAGAAGACGAAGTATGCGGCGTTTGTGCGACACCTGCATGGTTGCAAGTTTCAGAGGAAACTTCGCATTGGTGCGATTGAGCCCGTTGTCAAGTATTGCTTCGCACAGCACTTCCCTGGTTAAATTCCCAAAACCCCGTGCAAGATGTATGAAATTTTTCATGATGATAAGGCGGCCGTATTCATCAAAATCTTCACGCATCATCAGATCGTTTATCACCGTATCCACCGACCCATACGCCCCGACCGAGCAAATCGCCTCGACGATATCCGCACAGCGCGAATGCGAAGACGCGATCAGAGACATTCCTGCCGAAAAAGACGGGGCGAAGACCATGACCTTACCGCTCGGGCAAAGCAACTTATCATGGGCAACTGCCTGCAGAATTTCAGCAATATCTCTTACGGTCTCAGAAGAAATTGAGAAATTTGCAATCTCCTTAAAGAACGGCGCAATCACCACATACCCACACAACGCACACGCATTGCATACGGAAATTATTCGAGGGTCCGTGTTGCCCATAGCCGACATTCCATGTATGACAACAATCGTTCCCCTCACCAGGCTGAAGGATAACACAAATAATCTTAAACGAACTGTAAATTTATCGTCACAGAAACGCAGCGGGCATGTTTTATGGCATCTCAAATGTCACAGGCTATTGCTATTTGCACACAATACTTTTCATTTATGAAATTTTTATTTAATCTTTATAATTTTTTACTTTACTTGATATAAATACATTTTCAAATGAAGGCAAAAACAATGAAGAAATCGAAAGTGCTCTTTCTCTGCGTACACAATTCCTCTCGAAGCCAGATGGCCGAAGCGTTCTTAAACGCACTTGCCCCGGAAAAGTTCGAAGCTGAAAGCGCGGGGTTTGAACCGGGAGAATTACACCCGATTACAGTACAGGCGATGGCGGAAATCGGAATCGACATCTCCGCGAAAAAATCGAAAGCGGTATTCGACCTCGTAAAAAAAGGAGATTTTTTTGCGTACGTCATCACCGTATGCGACGAATCTTCAGCACAGCGCTGTCCTGTATTTCCTGGCGTCACTCACAGGCTCCACTGGAGTTTTGAAGATCCTCGAGCTTTCACAGGCACCGAAGAAGAAAAGCTTGAAAAGACGCGTGTAATACGAGATCAGATAAGAGAAAAGATAGAAGAGTTTATCAGAGAACACAGTTCGTAGCTCTACGATCTACCGCTTTTTTTATTTCATCAAATTGCGCTTGACGAACAACTCACATTTAAACACGATTATTTCATATTACTCAATCATAGGGATGGAAAAATTTCATGGAGGGAAAACACATCCTTCTTGGTATCACAGGTGGCATCGCGGCATACCGCGCCTGCGATCTTTCGAGAGATTTCATAAAACAGGGCGCAACCATGCGTGCAGTGATGACCAAAAACGCCTGTCGATTCATCACTCCGCTGACACTTGAAGTATTAACAGGAAATGTCGTGCATACAGACATGTTCGATGAAGAAACGCCCGGCGAGGTGCTCCATATCGCGCTTGCGAAGTGGACGGATATTGTGCTCATCGCCCCCGCAACTGCAAACATAATTGGGAAAATCGCGTGCGGTATCGCCGACGATCTGCTCACCACAATCGTAATGGCGCTTTCTCAAAAAACTCCTGTGGCGTTCGCGCCCGCGATGAATGTGGAGATGTGGAACAATCCGATTGTTCAGAAAAACATCGCATATCTGAAAAACCTCGATAAATACCATTTCATCGAACCGGCCGAGGGACTGCTTGCCTGTGGCGATGTGGGAAAAGGAAAGATTGCGGATAATGAGGTGATTGTGGAAGCGGTAAGGAAGCTGGTCACATGAATATTTCACGCCGACAGATCGATTTTCCTCTTTGTGCGCTAATTCCCGTTTCTCACGTATGCACTGTATAGCCGGCACGTACACGGGAAAACTCATTATTCATAGAGCCAGCGTTGAAATCACCATTGCGATGTGTCTTCGTTGTATCCCTGCTCTTCTGCGTATATGATTTTCGCAGAGTAAAAGCGCTACCGTTGACTCCCGCCGACCGAACATGTTAATATTCTTCTTGATTTTACCGAATAATAATCATACATGGATGAGAATCGCTAAAGATACAAAGGCGCACGATGAAGCAGACAGCGACATATTTCATAATTATTTTTTTTATGGCGCTTGCCTTTTCAGGCGGATCTCGTTCCAAGGCCTTCCTCTACGCGCAGGACGCGCAAAAAATCCCTCAGATTCAGAAAAAATCTTCGGACGCCACAAAGCCCAACCGTCCCGATGTGCGTGTGCTTCCTCTGGAAACTCCCGGGAAAAAAGGCAATGCCGATGTGCCTGATTCCACAAATAGATTGTCGGTGAAAAAAGCGCACCCTCTTCCGCACGAAAAAGCTTACAGTAAACTAGAAAAAAAACAAACCGCACGCGCGACATCAGAAGAAAAGCCTTTAGAACGCATGAGCATTGATGATGCGGTAATTCTCATTTCTCCCTCACAAGAGAGCGCGCATATATCATTTGAAGGCTGGCGCGAACAGATGAGCTTTCGGGAAATAAAAAACTGGGCGCGAACCTATGGACTAAAAGCGCTCAGACCCGAGGGTTTTAATGAAGCCACCCGCGCGTCATTCATTTCAAAGCACGGCTCAAAAGTGTTCATCAAAAACCTCAATCCGCTTCGGCATTATTATCTCTGGGTGCAATTCGTCAATTATGCATTGTTGACAGAAACTGATATAAGCGCCCTTCTTGACATCTGCGCCGACAGGGAACTTATCGCGCGCCTGCCATTTGCGAAAACAATAGAAAAACCGGATTTATTTGTTTTTGAAATTCCCTGCCACCTTTCAATGGACGGCACACTCACGCTCGAATTCCGGGAATATTCCTCTACAGGAGGTTTTTTCGGAATCTGGAACATTGCGCTCTCTGATTCTATCGAACAGCCGAAAATCTTTTCACCAAAGCAAAATGATGGAAAAATGCGTGAGCCAGATACCCTCATCGATAACGTAGAGCTAAAAGGGCGTCCCCGTATTGAGAAACATGGAAAAACCACGGAATTGAATTCTTCGACCGCTGGGACCATTCCATCAATATCGCCGAAAAATATCACTCCATCCGACAAATCGATAAGGAAAGATATTCGCGCGCAGAAACCCGGCACTCAACGCAAAAAAACCGAAGGAAAAGCGGCAAAAACGAAGGTCGAGAAATCCCCTCGCACAAAATCCAATACACAACTCGAGCAACAAAAGGAAGCGGAAGCGCGAAAGATGCTGCAGGACGATAAAAAGAAGGATGTGCGCACCCAATGAAACGCGCCATTAAAATCGGTGTAAGCTCCTGTCTGCTTGGAAACCCCGTCCGCTACGACGGCGGCCATAAGCGCGATGACTACATAACCACAATACTCGCGAAACAGGTAGAGTTTGTGGTGGTTTGTCCCGAATGCGAAGCAGGCTTCGGTGTACCGCGGAAAGCGATGCGCCTTGTAGGGGATCCGTCATCTCCCCGGCTTGTCGTGCGCGAAACCGGCGAAGATAAAACAGAAGCAATGAACCGATGGATTTCCACAAAGCTTAAAGAGCTTTCTAAAATAGAGCTCTGCGGCTTTATTCTAAAAAGCAAATCCCCTTCCTGCGGCATGGAGCGCGTGAAAATCTATAATGGGAAAGGAATGGTGTACAGCTCGGGAAGCGGCCTTTTCGGCGCTGCGCTTTCCGCGCGGTTTCCTTTTCTTCCAGTTGAAGAAGAAGGCCGTCTCCACGATGAAGGTCTCCGCGAACATTTCATTGTACGAATATTTGCCTACCGCCGCTGGCTCGATCTTTTGGCGGAAAAAACCACTTCCGCGCGCATCGTCGAATTCCATGCTGATCATAAATATCTTCTTATGGCGCACAGTCCGGCTATCCTCAGAGAATTAGGCAGGCTCACCGCACAGGTGAAAAACTATTCGTCCAAAGCATTTCTCCGCATATACGAAACTCTCTTTATGAAAGCGCTGAATACGAAATCATCAATTAAAAAAAACGTCAATGTACTCCAGCACCTTGCCGGGTATTTTAAAAAAGAGCTTACCGCCGATGAGCGCGAAGAGCTTGCATCACTTATCGAAGAATATCGAAACGGCCGTGTGCCGATCCTTGCGCCGCTTACGCTCATCAAACATTATGTGCGGAAATACCACGCAGAGTATCTTATCCGGCAATATTATCTATCTCCTCATCCCGCGGAATTGCTGCTGCGGAATCATCCCTGACCACAGTCAATTTTCATCTCACCCATGGAGAAATGAAAACCTTGCAATCGGAAAAATTCTTATTGAAAAGAATTCGGCATTTCATATTTTTATCGCAACAATCCGGAGGTAATTATGACGCAGGTAACCTATAAGCAATTATACTCATCCGGCTCGAAAGCAGATGCGGTATATCTTCTCAATGAAGGAACCGTGTATTATTTCGTGACCGAAACCGACAAATACGCAATTAAAGGCTCAGGGCTTTTTTTAGGCGCATCCGAAATAATTCTCTCCCGTGCGGCAGGCATAGAAACGGGAAGGCTTGAAAACGCCATCCTCGGTTCGAACGCAATGGTGAAAAAAATTGAAGCCGAAAAATTCATGGATAACATCTTCTCCTATTCCTACATTCTCAATTCATGTATGGTGATGGCAAAACAGGTTGCGCTCACAAACGAGATCATCCAGAAAAATACGGAATCATTAGCCGGACATGAGAAAAAGCTCAAGGAACTATCCATTGAATATTTCCGCATTATTTCCACGCTGAGGAAAGAATACGACAAACGGCGCCTGCCCTATCTGAAAGAGCTCGTCACCAGGTATGAAACAAGCCTCACCTACAAACGGGGCGAAGCGTTCGAACGCACGCTCGAACCGGAGCGCGTCGCAACCACCGAATCGCTCAAAGGTCGCCACAGAGAGGTTTCTCAGGGGACAATTCTCTGCAAGGAGGGCACAATCGGCGATGAAATGTACATTCTCAACTCGGGAAGTTTAGAAGTGCTCATAGGGGGGAATCGCGTCACCACCATCAGCGAACCCGGAACAATCATAGGCGAAATGGCTCTCCTCCTCGGCGATAAGCGGGCGGCGACTCTTCGCGCGATGAACAATGTGGTGGTTACGCCAATTAAAAAAAGCGACCTGAAAGACATCGCAGAGAAGGAAAGCAGCCTTTTCCTCTCAATCGCCATCTCCATCGCCAGGCGGCATTATTTCAATGTACAAAAAATCCACAGCATCAATGAAGTCATCATTTCGCGAGAAATTGACGAATCAAAACAGAGCGATGAGAAGAAAATGATTGAGCTTCACAAAGCCACAAGCGAGCTGTCGTCTCTGAAAAACGATATTTCAAAGCTCATCGATACAAAAGGAGCCGATTTTCTTCAGGGACTCGTGTAAATTTTCAGGAAGAAAAAAACTTTAACGCCGCGCGCACGAGTTCCTGAATGCCCGTCGATGGGTTTTCCGCAAGGATGGAGTCGATCACCTCTGAGGCTTTCTTATCGTCGAAACCGAGTGAAATCAGCGCTTCAATCGCATCATTTCGGATGCCTGTTCCTTCCTCTGCGCCCCGGGAGAGGTCTTCGATTTTCTTTGCCTTTCTGCGCAGTTCAAAAAGGATTTTTTCGGCCTTGCTTTTCCCTATGCCGGGAATTTTCATAAGGCGCGCGGCATTCTGCTCCCGAACTGCGGCAATGATTCCAGGAATCGACAGCCCCGAAAGAATTGTGAGTGCGATTGCCGGCCCCACTCCTGAAATGCCCAAAAGTACAATAAACATATTTTTTTCTTCTGCGCTCGCAAATCCAAATAGTTTGAGGCTGTCTTCCCGATGGTAGGTATGAACATGAAGTTCCACTTCTTTCTGGTTTTTTATCTTCTCGTAGGTTGAAACGGGAATATGGAGATGATATCCCACGCCTCCAATATCGAGAATAAGCTCTGTAGGCTTTATCTCTACGGGCGTCCCTCGAAGCCTTGCAATCATCCTGCACCGCCTGTTTTTACTCTTCCGTATTGACTTCCCAGAAGGCAGTGGCATGCCGCTACGGATATCGCATCGGTGAGATCATCTTTCAAAGAGGACGTATTCATTCCGAAGATGCGCGTAATCATCGACTGGATCTGGCCTTTCGTCGCCCTCCCATATCCGGTGAGCGCCCGCTTCACCTGAATCGGCGTGTATTCAACATAAAAGACACCATACATCCTGAGCGTCAACACCATCACACCCACCGCCTTCGCCACGTCAAGTGCAGTGGTGGTGTTCCGCGAAAAAAACAGACGCTCGATTGCCGCCACGTCGGGTTTGTGCTCCTCGATTATTTTTTTCAAGGCAAGATGAATTTCCAGAAGCCTCTCGTCGAAACTCAAGGAAGAATCCGTTTCAATACAGCCGCAGGCTGTAATGCGCATCGAGTTATCGATGACCGCCCAGCCGACAATCCCAAAGCCGGGGTCTATACCGAGTATTCTCACTCTTCCTCGCTTATTTTCGCCATCACATCGTCGGCAATATCGTAATTGGAATAAACGTTCTGCACATCGTCAAGGTCTTCGAGCTGTTGAATCAGACGCAGGCATTGTGCGGCCTTGTGCTCATCCAGCGTCACAGTGGTCTTCGGGATATAGGTGATTTCGTTGAGAACCAGTTTGTAATTTTTACTTTTTAGCAAATCCAATACAGCGCTGTATGATGAAGGAGAGGTGGTGACAATAATATTGCCATCCTCGGTCTTTACGTCTTCAATATCGTGCTCGAGCAAAAGCTCGAGGATTTCATCTTCCGTCGCCTGTCCCCCTTCGATGATGATCATTCCTTTATAATCGAAAAGATACGCAACGCTTCCCGTTTCGCCGAGATTTCCCCCGTTTCTGGAAAAAATCTTTCTTATTTCAGGCGTTGTCCTGTTCCTGTTATCCGTAAGACAATCGGCAATGATGGCAACTCCGCCCGCCCCGTATCCTTCGTAGCGGACTTCTTCATAGGTAACGCCTTCCAGTTCACCCGTTCCTTTCTTCACCGCTCGGTCTATATTTTCATTGGGCATATTGTTTTCTTTCGCTTTATTTATGGCGATCCTCAAGCGTGGATTTGCGAAGGGATCCCCGCCGCCAAGCCGTGCGGCAACGGTGATTTCCCTGATTATTTTGGTAAAAATCGCGCCGCGCTTGGCGTCAACCACAGCTTTTTTGCGCTTGATTGTGGACCATTTTGAATGACCTGACATACCATTCTCCCGATGTATTGATTTTTTAAATGTCGATTATCACATGATGCGGGCTTTGCGCATTCGATACCGCCCAACAAAAAGCCCGACTGTTTCACAGCGCCATTGCCAGTACAATACTCAACCCCGCAAATACTCAAGAATGCCGGAAAAGCAATGACAAGTTGTCAATAACCCCGCTTTATTTTCAACTGTAATTTTTGTATCTTTTCGCGTGCGCCATTGGGGTTATAGTCGAAATCGATCGCCTGTTTGTAGTACTGGATCGCCGTATCCAGATTGCCCAGCCTCTCATGCGCCCATGCCAGATTCCAGCGGACTTTTCCCGCATTCAGTTTCGTAAACAAATATTCCTTCTGTTTGTTTTTGAGTTCGAGCTCTCCCTTCCTATCCTGCTTTTCATATACATCCATTCGGCTCTCCCCTTTTTTGGGGACTGTCGCCCTCAGCTTTTTTATCTCTTCCTGAATATTCTTGATTTCCTCGATTTTCCCCCGGATATCCGCAAGTATTTCCTCCTGGTATTGTGCGGTAGTCTTGTATGCCCCGACAGCCTTTTCGAATTCGAGGTCTTTTAAATGAATATCCCCCATATATTCGCTGATTTTCGATCTCCGGAGAATGTCGTCCTGCGGCAGAAATTTCAGTGACTCGGTGAATGATTTTCTGGCGAGGTTGAAATTCCCTGTTCGTTTGTATGCAAGATAGCCAAGCGCAAAATGGATATACCCATCATCGGGCTTCTTTTCAAGATATTTTTTATACTGCAAAACAGTGTCCAGATAGCGGCCGATGTCCTCGTAGAGATTGCCGAGCACAAGGAAAAGCTTCGCGTCTTCGGGATCGGATTTTGCGCGAAGATAGCGCTCGAGATGAAAAATCGACTTTTTCTTTTCATTGGTTTTTGAAAGTGCAATACCGAGCCGCAGAGAATACTCTGGATTTGACGGATTGAGCTCATACGCCGCTTCAAGCATGCGCGCATAAGCCTCAGGCTGATTCCAGTCGCGGTACAGCTCCGCGATTTCGAAAAAGATGACATCATCCTTCTCCGGTTTAATGATGCGATATCGCAGCGCCTGAAGGTAGTTGTTCAGCGCATAATCAAATTTTCCCTGTTTATGATAGCATCGCGCAAGATAGAGATGCAGAGAAGAAAGCTCTTCGTGATTCTCGATGAAAAAACCTGAAGCTTTTCGCTCGCGGTAGGCCTTTTCAAGCAGGCGCTTACCAGATTCAAGGTTTTTCATTATGTCATGCTCGGAAGGCGTGAGGCGATCCCCGGCACGAAGCTCATAACTTTTTCCAATACGCGCGGAAGCCTTCTCCTCGGCGGCCCTGTAGTCCTTTTTTTCATAAAGGGAGGCAATTTCATCGAGAGTTTGCGGATATGCACTTATCGAATACAGCATTACTGCCGCGCATACAAGCACCCCCTCAAGAGCATGACATATCGCTTTCTGCATGATTGTATTGTCCCGCTGCGTCGCCATTCAGATCCTCGAAAATGGAAGCCACCAGTATAATATCGGCATTTTTATCGCTATTTTCAAGTAAAATGAATCTCGCCGGGACACAATTGTATTTGACAAATACAATCCATCGGACCGTAAGTTACGGGACAGCATCAGGAGCACACAATGAATTTTACATGTAAAATTATCCTGCCCGGTATGTGCATAATTTTTTTGGCACTACTGGCACTATATCTCAACGCCACGGTACACGTGCTCGAAGCACAGGCTGCCGGTTTTATTCCCGTGCGCGACGACCATTCTGCGCGCCGCTTTGCACCTACCCTGCTTTCAAATCACGACTTCGGATTTCCCCATGCGTGCTATTATCGGGCTGCCCGCGACAGGGAAGGGAATCTGCATCTTGCTTATCATCCTGTGTGGGAATACGAACGAAACAATGCAGGCGGATTGATGCCGTTTTTAAGCCGAATATTTTACACAGGCGGCCTTTCCATTCAGCGTTTCATGTTCGGGAAAGGCGATGTGGAGGTCATATCTGCGATTATATCTCCTGAGGGGAAAATTATCGCCCTCGAATACGAAAGTCCGAAAAATTACAATCCATCCACGTTTATCGTCGAACACGAAACTCGAAAACTTCAAAAGACACTCGACCGTCTTCCTCGATTCAGGGTTGCGTCGTGGAATCATTTGTTTGAAATTGCAGATGATGAATCCAACGCTACCTCATGGACATGCAATCCGGAGTACTTCACCGACAGGCTCTGGAACGAATACACGATGGTGAGGCTTAAAGAGACAAGGATACAAAAAAGCCGTGCACATAAACCATGGGAAAGAGTATCAGCAGAATAAACCTGTATTTACCTGATATGTGACCGCCTATTGATATACGCGAGAGGAAGCAATGTATTGCCGATACCTATTTTTCTCCTTTTTATTTGTAATGTTTTTCTCAAATCTCCTCCTCGCCTGGAATTTCCGGGACACCATCGATGCAAATTACACGATTTCTTTTCCGGTCAACAATGGATACGAAGTCAAAAAAGAAAAAGCATCCGAGTACGGGAAAACATATAAAATACATCCGCGCAGCAGCAAACGATTCATCGCGCTTATATCCGTGTTGAAAACACCCGAAAAAAATTTTACCCTCGCATTTGCCCGGGAAACTGCTGAAGAGCATGGAAAGCAAATTTTGCCACGATCCGTGGAAAAAAAACTCGTCATTAATGAAATAAAGAAAAGCAACGAAGGGGATACTATCGGCTTTTTCTACAAACTCACAGATTCACATCCCGCACCCGATGGCTATCTTTACGCCATAATGGGAGTGCTTCCAAAAGAAAAATCAATCATCACTTTTACATATCTTTTTAATTATGAAAGCGAAAGCGAATTCAAAAGCATCATCGACACGGTTTCAACCATCAAAATTGTGTTCAACAACAGTCAGAGTAAAATTCTTCCCCTCCTTCTTAAAGAAGGCGACCTTCCCGACGCCAAATTTGGCAAAGATCTGATCGCAAAATCAATTCAGGTTCAGTACTTTTACCTCATGCCCAACACATATAGTGCAATGCTTCCTCCGCTTGCAGAAAAGGAGATTCAGTCTCTTGAATCAAAAAGCGAACGCGGATCGGTTATGTTCTTCCGCTACGATGGGGATATTGAAAGCATGAAGAGCTTTCTTTCGGGACTCTTCTACGGTCCATCAGGCACTCCATCGAATGACCATCCTGAGGAATTTATTACGCAAAAAGACCTTTTGATTATTTTCGCTTTTGAGAAAGGAAGCAACCTTGGCGCGAACGTCAAAAAGAAAATGATGGAGAAAATAAAGGCACGCTAATCTTCCCACAGATACCAATCTTCATCAATGAATTTCACACGAAGCATCTGATATTTAAATCCCTGCATAAATTCAAAAATAACTTCCGGTCTATTGGATCTTTTAAATTCTTCCGCTTCTTTTTCGGTGAGAATTTCAAACGCATACCAGAGCGCGCTTTCCGCCGCGGCAGGATTGATTTTCCCATTCCATACATACGGCTGCGCATCGAGACATGTCGGCGAAATGCCCGTTTCCGTAACCGGCACCTGTATGATGACATTGCGCGCCTCAGATGCATAATACTCGAAGCGATTGAGCCCAAACGACCACTTGAGAAAAAAACCTTCGGTTTCCTCGCCGAACACGGAAAAAAGCGCGAAACGCTCTGGCCCTATCTGCTCCTTTACGTACTCCGAAAAGAGGATCTTTTTCACCATACCTGCCTCACATCCCGGAAAAAGCTTTTTCCTATAATTGCAATCATTTTATGCTTGAAATAAAATTTTTTTATAAAAGAATGCTTTGCAGAAAGAGTCATACATCCAATATTTGCAACAGTCGGACATGTGTGCATCCGAAACCATCTGGCACACTACAACACAGCGAGAAGGAGGTACTCATGGCACAGAGCACCGCGAGGAATATTCGGCCGTTTCACACAATGCTTTTCATCATTGCACTACTCTGGGCTGTGCTCTTCATATCATTGGCACTGCCCGCCATCACCCAGTTGGGAATCAAGCCGCGGATGATTGAAGGACTGGTCGGAATTCTTTTCTCGCCCTTTCTACACGCTACCATTGCCCATCTTGCGGCAAATTCCTTTGCGCTCTTCGTGCTTGGACTGCTTTTCTTAGGCGTCGAGAGAGCCAGAGCCGGCTACATCATTGCGCCTATTTATCTTCTCTCCGGCATCGGCACCTGGGCAATCGGCCGAACAGGAACCATCCATATCGGTGCAAGCGGTATCATCTACGGCCTTTTGGGCTATCTTATCTTCATTGGCATTTTCCGAAAAAGCACACGGCTCATCCTTCTTGCGGTGATCCTGCTTGTGTGTTATGGCGGGGCACTCTGGGGTTTGCTTCCGCTTATGAACAATCCTGTCGTATCATGGGAAGGGCATCTCTCAGGTTTTCTTGCGGGTATCATTACCGCGCGCGCGGAAGCAAATCTGGAAAAGCGAAAACCGCGGTAAAACAATAATGCTTTCCAAATGAACATTTCGCGAAAAAAATTTTATGAATTGGTCACCGAAATTTCTGGATCGGTAATCGAATCGCTTTCACCCACTCTTCAAGAAGCCGCGCGCCATGTGCTCATCATCACGGAAGACCTGCCCCCCGACCGGCCTGAGGATGAGCTTTTCGGGCTTTATGATGGAATCCCCCTTCCCGAACGCGGCATTGACAACCAGCCTCTTGTGCCGGATAGAATTTTCATCTATCGGATACCTCTTACCCGAATGTGCACTGCCATGCCCCACCTTCGAAGAGAAATTCGTGCCACCATCATTCATGAACTGGGGCACTATTTCGGATTTGATGAGGACGAACTTGTACGCATGGGCCTGGATTGAAGCGCCGGCACAAAAAACTCTGGATATATTATTCATCACAGCCTGTTTCCCTGTTGACAAATATGCGGCACAGCTTTACGATTGATAGCAATGCTATTGCACATCACATCTCGAACGGGACAAAGATATGGCACAGAAAAAAGCGGCAAAAGAGCTCATCTCGATCGTTCTTCCCGTGTATAATGAAGAGGAAAATATCGCACTGCAATATCAGCATATCGTCGAAAGCCTGAAGCCTTCTGGCCTAAATTTTGAAATCATTTTTGTCGACGATGGCAGCGGTGACCGCTCTGTTGAAATACTTTCTGAAATTGCCAGAAAAGACAAACGGGTAAAATTAATTGTCTTTCGCAGGAATTTCGGTCAGACTGCGGCAATGGCCGCGGGTATCGATTACTCCTCGGGAGACATTATCATCTTTATGGATTCCGATCTCCAGAATGACGCAAGGGACATCCCGACGCTGGTGGATAAAATTCACGAAGGGTACGACGTGGTCAGCGGCTGGCGAAAAGACCGCAAGGACAAACTCATTTCGCGAAAAATACCTTCAAAAATTGCAAACAGCCTCATTGCAAAGGTGAGCGGAGTAAAGCTCCACGATCTCGGTTGTTCGCTCAAAGCATATCGCGGGGAGGTGCTTCGCCAGGTGAAACTCTATGGAGAAATGCACCGCTTTATTCCGGTGCACGCCTCCTGGGTGGGCGCGAAAATTACCGAGGTGCCGGTACGACATCATGCCCGTAAATACGGTCGATCGAAATACGGGATACAGCGCACTTTCAAGGTGCTACTCGACCTCATTACTGTCAAATTCCTCGGCTCGTATTCCACCAAGCCCATTTATGTGTTTGGAGGAGCGGGCATGGCACTTTTCATTTTAAGCTGTCTTTCCGTTGCGGCGGTGATTTTCATGAAAATCTTCCAGGGGCTCTCGATGAACCGTAACCCTCTTTTGTTTCTCACCGTGCTTCTCATCCTCATGAGCGGAATGTTCATCATGCTGGGGATTCTTGCAGAGCTTCTGATCCGCATCTATCATGAATCGCAGGACAAATCGCCATATACGGTCAAAACAGCAATTAATATCAGTACGCAAATTAAAAATCGGAAGTAACGATCGCACAGCCGGGTTCACAAACTTTCGCGCGCATCCGCTGAACACCAAATTTCGCATCAGGAACGCTCGCGTGCTCGAAGGGATGTCGCCTAATCAGTACGCACAATCATCTCCGCAACAGAGGGAAGCTATTGCACTACCTCATACTCGCCACCGGCACATCACTTCATCGATGATACACAGGAACGACCTGTTTTACTGTCTTCCTAAAACCCGGTTTTTCAGATTATCCGACTTCACTTCATAAATAATTGTAATCGTATTATTTTCTTTCTTTTCCCTGATGACAGAGCCCGCCTTCACTGTACCGCCGAATTCATTCACAATCGCCACACCCGTCGATTTCACATCAAGGACTTTATTTGCCGCTTTCACCCGCGCGGTGATGAACTTTTCGATGACGGTATTTTGAACGGCAGATATAGCTCCCTCTTCCGTTGCTGAGCTTGATTTTGCACGAAAGGTATCACCATCGATCCATCCCAATGGAATGGCAAAATCCTCTGATTTTTTCTCCAGCGGTTGCCCATCTTTTGCCGCGGGCCGCTCTTCCACCGACTCGCATGCCGCCATGCCAATACAGCATATCATTGCACACAGGATAAAGATGTTCGTCCTCATTGCATTTCCCCCATCTCACGCATTCTTTACACGCACTATCTCATATCAACATCAAAAACATCGCAACTATTTTTTTCGTCACACGCACCTGTGGCGTACACACAAAAAAAGCTGCTTTCGAAGAAGCAGCTTTTTTAAACGAAAGAGTAGCGCTTTTTTTACTGAACACCGCCCTGTACTTGTTTTTTCAGGCCGCGCGCCATAACTTCATACACAACTTCACAGTTATCATCGTCATCGTAGGTTTCTTTCTTAACGGATCCGCCTTTGACGAGACCGCCGAATTCCTTCATGACAGCGACGCCGGTGGATGCATAGTCAACCGCTCCGGCAGCACCCTCGATACGGGCACCTTTGAATTTTTCGATGATTGTCTTCTGTGCCATCATGATGGCTGCTTCTTTCGCGGTACCCCTTCTCTGAATTTTGTTCGTCAATCCAGCTTTCGGAGCTCCGGTGGAGGTGACCCTGAACGTATTGTCATCCACCCATCCTTCTGTGATAAAGCTTTCGCCTTTTACCTGTCCGCCAAGCCCTCTGGGCCCGCACGACGCAAGAAAAGCGAGTCCTACCATCACAGCCGCAACTACCAGAAGTTTTTTCATACAAACTCCTCCTTAATTTAAGTGCTTTTTTACTTTTCTTTTTAGCTCTGCGCCTTTCCTTTGCATAACGGCTTTTACACTAAAAAGAATCGCCATACCTATTTACTCGATTTCCCTGCAAAGCACTCAATCCCTTTGGCATACCGGAAATCGAAGAAGAGGTATGACTTCTCACCAATTTAAATTCCTTTATATGATACATAGAGACGGGAGAAGCGTCAACATAAAAATTGCATTTTTTTCTTCATGCAGACATTTTTTAAAATAATAATATTTAATAATCATAAAATAATAAACGTCATTTTAGATCCCAACATACCACACAAAGAGCGATTCTCGTGACAGAACTCACCGCTCGTGCACAATCCTTCCCGCCGTTATGACCAGAATCACCGTAACTACCACAATGTTCAGCGCAAACCAGATGAACAGCATCTCGCGGGTCATGCTCCAGTAGTACATTAAACCTGCTCCATAGCCTGCGCCATAACCGAGTATGATAAAATTGCAATATTTCGCGAATATATTCGCAAACGTATCTATTGAGGAATCGGACGCGATAACCATTCGATCCATGATATATTTTTGCACCATCGGAATGATGACAAACAGAAGCACCGCCACCAGCGCCGACTGAAATATCCAATGTTCAACAAGCGAAAACAAAAGACCTACAAGTGATGTAATAAGCATGCTTACGATCACAAAGGCAGGGCTGTACTTCATTTCCAGTTTCTTTTTAACAGTGCCCGCAAGCGGCTTCAAATCGGTGAGCTCAGCACGGGTATACTCGCTTTTGGATGAAAAAAGGTTCACATAGTGCGCAATAACAAATACGAGAATAAGATACACCGCATACACAATGAGAATATTCAGCAAAGCCATCTTGTATACTCCTTTTACAAATTTTATGGGCACCTCGAAAAATCGCTTTCCGCCATACATCACACCGACAAAGAAAGCGGTTTTTATTTACATTGTATGAGGAGCACGTGAGGGAACATCCTGTTGAGACAGTTTTAAGAGATTCCCTTATTTTATCACAACCTTTCTCCCCTTCACTTCCAGTTTATCCCTGCAAAAGAGGTCAACCGACAGCGGCAAAATCACATGCTCTTCTTTCAATATTCTTTCCGCAAGGCTTTCTGCCGTATCGTCCGGCTCAACCGGCACTGCCCGCTGCATGATGATCGGCCCCGTGTCGGTGCCTTCATCGATAAAGTGCGTGGTACAGCCGGTGATTTTTACGCCGTAATCGAATGCCTGCTTCTGGGCGTGCACTCCCGGAAAAGAAGGAAGGAGGGCAGGATGAATGTTGATGATGCGGTTTTTGTACTCACGTACAAAATATGGAGTGAGAATGCGCATATACCCCGCGGCGACGATAAGATCGGTGTTCGCTTCTTTGAGGAGTTTTACAATTGCTTTTTCATGTGCAGCCCTACTTGCAAACGCGCGTGGATCGACAAAATGCGCTTTCATGCCGAAATCGCGCGCGATTTCGAGCGCCTTTGCATCGGGAACATCGGAGACGAGCACGCCAAGGCATGCGCGCGATATATCACCGCTTTGAATTTTCCGGGCAACCGCCTGAAAATTCGATCCCCGGCCCGAAGCAAGAAACGAAACAACCTTTTTCCGCATTTACCGACCTTTCGCACTTTGCGTATTTCACTTCAACGCACCAACATTCACTCACTTCAACGTAATTTCAAACATTTTTTCCTGCACCACCCTCATTGCATGGCCGAAAAATCGTATCGAAATCACGCATATCCGATACGAACGGGACGCGCCAGCCCTTTGCGCTACTGCCTGCCGCCTTCCTTCATTTTCCTCTCAAGCTCCTCCAGACGGCGCTTCAGCTCATCCACTTCATTCTTCGTGGTGAGCCCCATCTTTTCAAGAGCATTTTTTGTGAACTTCGTTACCTGATCCTCCACATTCCGCTTCGCTTCATCGGCCTGTTTCAGTATTTCATCAACAAACTTTTTTCCTTCACCTTCGGCCATTTTCGCTTCCTGCGCAAAATTTTTGGCCCATTCTTCGATTTTTTCCTTGCTCATTGCCGCAAGACCAATGCCTGTAAGCAGTGCCTTTTTGATCGATTCCATCATTGCATACCTCCTTATACTATAAGGGAACTTCTAAAATTGCTTAAATGACCGTTCCCTGTGCACCCATAATTGTAATCCCTCTGCCTTTTTAGTGATCCATTCGGTGATTCATGTTACACTCTTGCGAACCGCATTGAAACTGTCTTCTTTACGCATGATACAAATAAGCGATATAATAATACAAATTTTTTTCTCTTCCGTCATTAAAAATATTTGCCGGATGCTGCGGGTGATATATTTTTGTAAGTGAGGAGAAAGCCATGGAAATCAAGGTGCTGAAACACATTTTTGATTCGAACAGAGAGCGCGCCGCAGAAATCCGGGAGCTTTTGCAACACCATAGCATATACATGATCGACATCATGAGCTCCCCCGGCGCGGGCAAAACTACCATTACCGACAGAATCATCGAAAATCTCAAGAAGAGCTACCGCATCGCCGTCATTGAAGGCGATATTGAAACCACGAAGGATGCGGAAAAGCTCTCGCGCCACAACATCCCGATTGTCCAGATCGAGACAGGGCTTTTCCGGGGCGACTGCCATCTCGAAAGCGGATGGGTTATGGGATGTCTTGAGAGTTTCGATCTTGAAAAACTTGATTTCATCATCATCGAAAACATCGGCAATCTGGTATGCCCTGCAGAATTCGATCTTGGAGAAGATGAGCGCGTGGTGGTGCTCTCCGTCACCGAAGGCGAGGACAAGCCGATAAAATATCCGTTAATGTTCAATTCATCCCAGACGCTTCTTATCAACAAAATAGATCTTCTTCCTCATCTTGAATATTCCCTCTCAGAGGCGCTCAACAACGTGAAGCGGACAAATCCTGAGATGAAGGTATTCGAGGTGAGCGCGAAAACAGGCGAGGGATTTGATGCATTTATCGCGCACCTGCGCCTTGCAATAGAGGGAAAAATTGCATAATTTCCGGAATTGAATCATGACCGATGAGGCCATCAACGAGGCGCTTCAACTTCTGCGCGTCTCCATGCCGCAAGAAAGAGTAATTTTCGACAGGGATATACTCGAAACCTATGCGCGCGATGAAACCCCCGACATTTCCGGCATCCCCGATATTCTGGTCTTTCCGGTTTCCACGCGGGAAGTTTCCGAAATCGCAAAAATCTGCTCTCGCCTCTGCATTCCGCTCATCCCGCGCGGAAAGGGCACGGGTGTAACCGGCGGCGCGCTGGCTCTTGAAGGCGGCATGCTGCTTTCATTTGAAAAGATGAATAAAATTCTGGAAATTGACCGTGAAAACTTAGTTGCCGTAGTGGAACCCGGCGCGATAACGCGCGATATCGATGAAGCGGCAAAGCAATATGGCCTGATGTATCCGCCTGATCCCTCCAGCCTGGATTCATGCTCCATCGGCGGAAATGTCGCGGTGGGAGCGGGAGGGCCACACGCCGTGAAATATGGCACCACGCGCGATTATGTGATCGGTCTCGAATGTGTGTGTGCGGACGGCGACATCATAAACCTCGGCGGAAAATACGTAAAAAACGCCACCGGTTACGGGCTCATCCCTCTTTTAGTGGGCTCGGAAGGGACGCTGGCGCTCATTACTAAAATCACTCTGCGGCTCATTCCCCGTCCGGCCTGCGCTATCGACATGCTCATTCCCTTCAGCGATATTGGAAGAGCGCTTGAATCAGTGGAAAAAATTACCGTTTCGAAGATCATCCCCGCCGCAATCGAATTCATGGAAGAAGATGCACTTCATCTTGTGGCGGAATTTCTGGGCGCGAAGATGCCATTCCCCGCTGCGCGTGCACATCTTTTGGTCGAACTCGATGGACACAATGATGAGGAAGTGTTGCGGCAAGCACAGAATATTGTTACACTTTTAAAGATAGATGAAAACAATATTCTCATTGCACAAACCGATCATGAAAAAGAACGCGTATGGCGTGCGCGCCGCTCAATTCGTGAAGCAATTGCGCACAAAAGCCCTATTTTTCTTGCAGAGGACACGGTGGTCCCGAGAGCTTCTGTTCAAAAATTTATTCTTGCACTAAAAAAAGAATTCACCGCAAGAAATCTATATTCCATCATGTTTGGCCACGCAGGAGATGGAAATGTTCATGTGGATGTCCTCAAGGGTGACATAACGCGCGACGCCTGGCGCGCAATGCTACCTGATCTAAAAGCCGCGATCTATCGCACTGCTGTTTCGTGCGGCGGTACCATCTCAGGTGAACACGGCATAGGATTTCTTAAGAAAGCCCATCTGCCGATTGCGATGGACGAACATACCCTTCAGCTCATGCGCAGAATCAAGCAGGCCTTCGATCCACAGGGCATTTTAAATCCCGGCAAGGTGGTGTGATGGGTTTTCAGGAAGAAGTTTACACCATGTTTCTTTTCTTTCATTTGCCCCGCTTTTCCAATTAATTGCTTGAAATTATCCAGTCAATTCCTTATCTTTGAAGAGGGAAATGCGCTGTGCACACACAGGCGGTGCAGTAATATCAGCAGTAAGACTGCAATGTGACATG
>DYLV01000205.1 GCA_020721925.1 Leptospira biflexa | reverse complement strand
AAATACCCTTCACTTATTAATACGAAGGAGAGTGGCAAAATCGGAAATTTTTTTGGTGGCTTGACAAAAAATTTCAAACGCTGCGCCAGAACCTACGGCAATAAAAATAAAGGGAATAAAAGAAATCAACCATTTCGATATCTGGGCAAAACAAGAGAGCTTCCCGGTAAACGAAAAAACAGATTCGGATTATCTTAAAAGATATTCATGTAACATAAAATGATATTGAAAGGTTACATAAAAAGTTACTGAAAAATTACTGAAAGATTAAAACTACTCAATTACAAAAGCTTTTCCAGTTCTCGAATCACATTTAACAGCACAAAGCGTTTTTTCTGCCTCACACTGCTTTTGATGGCTGGGGACTCCTTATTGATGAATTCGACAGTTGATCGCACCAACGATTTCACTAACCCTTTAAACTCGGGATAACGTTTAAGGCTGAAAGACAGATCATTCTGTTCGGATTCAATTTCACCCCTGTCTTCCGCATCACCGTATCGTTTGATGAGCTCCCGTGCAGCAAGTTCTTTATCGAAATTTACGCTTTCGAGAATATCGCTGCTGCATATAATTACTTCAAGAAGATCGAATAGCTCCTCGGTTGAGCGTTCCGGGTATTTTTTTTGTAAAAATTCAAGAACCTGATTGAATCTTTCATCCATCGCATCCACCTCCTTCGTTAGATATGGTTCTCCACATAAAAAACCCCAAGAGGAATTGTTGACATATTTTTCTTTCTTTCATTTCATGCCTCGATAAGGATCGGAATTAAGTAATACTAACCCATCAAAGCGTGAGAATGACATAAGCACGTAAATGATAACACAAACCGTGAAAAAAAGCAAGCCTCTTTCTCTATTTTGCGAGGACGATGTTCGCACTGCATTGCGTAACCTTGCAAATGATAAACAGGCAAATATTTTATCAAAATTTTTCAAAACCGGCCCCGGCCAATACGGTGAAGGAGATGTTTTCTGGGGTATTAAAGTGCCACAGATTCGTGCAATCTCACGGCTGTGTCAGTATCTTCCACTTCTCGAACTCGAGGGACTTTTAAACGACCCTGTGCATGAATGCCGATTGTGCGCCGCGCTTGCTCTCGTTGAAAAATATCAAAAAGGTGACGAACAAATCAAGAAATCCTGTTTTCGGTTTTACCTATCCCACCTGCACGCAATCAATAACTGGGACATTGTCGACCTTTCTGCCCCCAAAATCATCGGTGATTACCTTTATAGAAATCCACAGCGGAAGAAATTGCTCGCCCGTCTGGCAAAATCAAAAAACATGTGGGAGCGAAGAATCGCCATCGTTGCCACGCATGAATTCATAAAAAACAACGATTTCGATGATACCTTTGTTATCGTAAAACTTTTGTTGAAAGATCCTCACGATCTCATTCATAAAGCAATCGGCTGGATGCTTCGAGAAGTGGGAAAACGCAGTCGAGAAGCAGAGATTAAATTTTTGAATGAATATTGCACCATGATGCCGAGAACTGCACTTCGCTATGCAATTGAACATTTCAATGAAAACCAGCGGAAGCAGTATCTTGCCAATTCTCGTTTGCAGTGAAATATTACTAAATACAATAAATTATGATTGACATGCGTATGTTCTTTTTTTTAGCTCTGGTCACAATCGTACAATACCTTTTCAATATCACAGGTTTTTATGCATAAGCTATACCCACTCGCAGGAATCATAGTATCATGCTTCTTTTCATTGCAGGCTTTCGGCAATACCCGAAATTCTATATACTGGAACGATATGGCGCGCTTTCTCGCGGGGTTGCCGGTTAGCGCTTCAGGGCAGTTCGAACAATTAACAAAGTCAAAAAGTTATCAGCATCATAAAATAAAAATGGATGAATATTGGGAGCGCGTCAAAAAAGGCAATATTGCCCAGATTATCCCCTGGAGAGTCCGCTACATCGAACCTCATTTCAACCGCGATACCGTGCTCTATCCGTTAAGTGGCGGTGACTTCATCAACATGTACACCTTCTATCCAGGAGCCCGCCGGTACATAATGATATCGCGGGAGCCAGAAGGAAAAATTCCCGATCTCTTTGCCCTTAGCGAATCACAGCTTGCATGCGGCCTTCAATCCATACGGAGTTGCATCTGGTCAATTGCATCAGTGAACTATTTCGTTACCAAAGCCATGCGTGCGGAAATGAAAAACCGATACCTCGGCGGCACGCTGCCGGTCTACCTCATCTATGCGTCCCGCCTCGGGCTTACCATCACAAACATCGAACCGGTGGGAATATCAAAAGAGGGGATGTTGTTTACTATTGAAAGAGGTGGCACCATTAAAGGAGAGCGCCCGGTTATCACGGGCAATCGTATTTCCTTTATTGTTCCGGGCTCGAACTCGACAAGTGAGCTTTTGTATCTTAGCATGTATATCACTCCAAAATCAATGGATTACGAGACACCTGAAGGGAAATTCCTTTTATCACTTTCGCGTATCAATGTGATCATCAAATCTGCAGTTTATCTTTTCCATCGAACCAAATATGAACCATTTGTTCGCGCGCTTCTCCAGAGAACAACCATGCTGATTGAAGATGACTCCGGCATCCCCTTCCGCTACCTCAATCCGGACGTGTTTTCAATTAAACTTTTCGGCACATTTGATACGCCGATTCGATTAAAAGAAATACCCAACCCGCCGAAGCAACCGGATCTTGCGAAAGCGATGGAAGGAAATTCAACTCCCTTACCGTTCAGTTTCGGTTATGGCGTACTCAGAAAAGACCGTCAATCGAATTTAATTTTTGCCATAAGGCAACAATGATGGCAAAAAAAAATTGTAACCGGTTTTTTATTTTTGTAATACTATGCATTGCTGCTATTCAATTTCTTGAAACTGCATTATGGAGTCAGTATCCCGCTGTCGATTTCAATGATACCGCCCGATTTATTGCGGGCATTCCGCTTTCTCCTCAAAGTCCGCTATACCCACTTACACAGAAAAAACTGTTTCGTGAACATTCTGCCATGATGGAGCGTTTTTGGAGTGAGGTGCTACGAGAAAATGTCTTCAATATCATACCATGGCGGAATACTCACCTGATGCCGCATTACGATTATGGAACCGCTTTTTATCCCCTTTCCGGCGGCGATTTCATCAACCTCTACTTGTTTTATCCGCTTGCAAAAAAATACATTATGGTTTCTTTAGAAGGGGCTGGCCGCATGCCCAACCTCATGTCTTTGAAAGACCCCGAATTGCAAAGCGGATTGCGCTCGCTTCGAAACGCGATTGGAAATATCGCAAAGAAGAACTATATGATGTCAGCAATAATGAAGCACGAGATGAAAAATCCATTCCTCGAAGGAACACTTCCGACCATACTGGTGTTTGTAGCCAGAATGGAACTCGACATTCGACGCATTGAACAGGTGGTGCTAACATCCAGAGGAGGAGTAATATCAGCTTCTGATCTTTCTGCTTTAAAAGATCAAGCCGTAGCTACCGGCAACAGAATTATTTTCAAG
>DYLV01000204.1 GCA_020721925.1 Leptospira biflexa | reverse complement strand
AAACTCGCAAAAATCATCACCCGCTAACCCGCATTATCCCACATTCGACTAAAAACTCACTTCCGCCATGCATGCGGCATACTCTTTTTATGTGTGCATGCACCTGAAAAGGGTGTTAACACTAAAGAAAATCGTAAAAACACTACTATTATCACCCTCATGAGCGCACATTATGCCGCAAAACGCGTTTTTTTTCTGCATCCTTAATCGAGGGAAGTGTCGTGTAAGGTTAATAAAAATTATTATAATTATTTCATAATTTTTGTACTTCAGATTTTTACACAATCGATAAAATTATCCCTGAGTAAAACCAATTATTTGGTCAATAATTGAAACCATTATTTGCTTTAAAAACTCGGCGTGTCATCATCCGATCTTTGCAATCGATATTTTTAAAATGTTATATAACATATATTATTAATTAATTATAACAAAATATATATTATAAATATAATTATAAATATTATTATTATACTAAATATAATATATTATATTAATTTTATAAATAGATACTCACTATAATATATTAAACACTTATTAATAATCATGATTTTTTTTAAAAAAATTAATTTTTTTTTCAAAAAACAGTGTGCGATTTAATTTTTAGTTGCTATATTTCACTTAATTTGTAGGGTATCAAAAAGTTATGTCGCTATCAAAAATTACTGTTCACAAATGGGGGTGATATTCTAATCCGGATTTACTGGAAAAAAGGCGAAAAAAAATATCGAATATTTAATTGACATATCTTTCGTCTGTTTTCATGTGGCTATTCGTTTTTATCCGGTATTTCCGTGCATCACGCCAAAGTTAACTATAGAACAACCGGGTTACCTTGTGTTTTACGCGTGAACCTCTTGGTTCCGTTCAATCAAAAGGGTTTACATACACGGTTTACCGTGTAGAGATAATTGTACAAGCGAGGTAATTGCCATGGAGGGTTTAGGAACACATGTAATTGCAGAGCTCTTCAACTGCAACGAGTGTCATCTAAACGACTTACAAAAGGTTGAGGAGGTGATGATGGCTGCAGCCGAACTCTCTAAGGCCACGATAGTAAAACCCTTTTTTCATAAATTTTCCCCCTACGGAATTAGCGGAGTAATTGTCATCGCTGAATCGCATTTTACCATTCACACATGGCCTGAGTATGGCTATGCCGCAGTTGATGTCTTTACCTGCGGCGATTTTGACTATCAGATCGCCGTGGACTATATTAAAAACGGTCTGGAATCCGAAAAATGCACCCTGTTTCACCTGCAGCGCGGAATACTCCCGGGCAGCAAGCGGGTACAGGAGCTTTCAATGATCAGGGAGGTAGAAAATGCGCGCATCGTTGATTAAGGGGGCCGAGGCACCAAACATGCCCACCCTCGAGCAGTTTGATGAACTCGGGGCGTGGGGCCTTTACAGCAGCGTGGATGTCAGCAATTGCGATCCGACAATCATCCGGGACGCAGAGGCAATCCGTCAATACGTCATTCAGCTGTGCGACCTGATCAAAATGAGGCGTTTCGGCGATACGATTGTGGTCCATTTCGGAGAAGACGAAAAAGTAGCCGGCTACTCGATGGTTCAGCTCATCGAAACATCGCTTATTTCCGGGCATTTCGCCAATCTCACAAATAAGGCCTATATCGATATCTTCAGCTGCAAGTATTACGATCCGGAAGTTGCCGCACACTTCACATTGAGCTATTTCAAAGGAAGCGATTTTAAGCTTAATGTAGCCTTGCGGAAGTAATACTTCGACACTGCGTAGTGTAGCGAAAAAAGCGACGATTATACTCCGGGAGCAGCGGTAGTAATCGTCGCTTCTCTAATAACCTGCCATCCGGCATAATCACTCATTCTGGAAGGTACCCAATGCCCGAACTTTCGAATCTCTGGTTTGAAGAAAATTTCGAGTTTGAACTCGGAAGGACCATAAAAATAAAAATTGAAAAGATGATTGAACAGTTCGATTCTCCGTTTCAACGCATTGAAGTTTATCAGACCAGGCCATTCGGCCGCATGCTTGTCCTCGACGGTGTGATCATGTGCACGGAATGGGATGAGCACGCCTACCACGAAATGCTTACTCACGTCCCAATGTTCACCCATCCAGGCCCCGAAAAGGTGCTGGTGGTGGGAGGCGGAGACGGCGGCACCATTCGGGAAGTGCTTAAACATCCTACCGTGAAAGAAGCGTTCCTTTGCGAAATCGACGAGCATGTGATACGCCTTTCCCAAAAACATCTGCCGGCGCTTGCCTCCTCGCTTGATGACCCTCGCGTAAAAATAGTCTATGAAGACGGCGCGAAATTCGTCAAAGGCCATAAGAATTACTTCGATATTATTCTGATTGATTCATCCGACCCAATCGGCCCTGCAACAGTCCTGTTTTCAGAAGAATTCTATTCTTCAATGCGGGACTCCCTTCGCGAGGGCGGCATCGCTGCAACACAGTCAGAATCATTTTTTTATCATGGCGATATTGTGCAGAAGCTTACCGGATACGCTAAAAAGCTCTTCCCCATACCGGGTTATTATTTCACTGTGGTGCCCACCTATCCAAGCGGCATCATAGGCTTCACTTTCTGTTCAAAGAAATATCACCCTCTCAAAGACGTGGATGAGAAGAGGATCGCCGCACTACAGCCGATGCTCCAATACTACAATTACGCAATCCATCGTGGTGCGTTTGCTCTGCCTTCATTTATTGCATCGCGGATCGATATACAGTACTGAAATTAAATATGGAGAGGAAATCGATAACAAGTCGAAATCCCTGTAATATGCGATACGCACTCATCCTTGCGGGTGGCAGCGGCAGCCGGATGGGCAGCTTAACCCCTAAACAATTTCTTAAAATTTCTGGTATTCCCATCATTGCATGGTCTATGATGACGTTCCAACGCATGAACGAAATTGTCGGTATAATTATTGCAAGCCCGAAGGATCGCTTCCCTGAGATAAAAAAAATCGCGGAAGACTATCAAATTACGAAATTGCGTGCCATTGCCACCGGCGGCGAAACCCGACAGATATCATCGTACCACGCGTTACGCGCATATGAATTTCACGATGACGACATCGTGCTCATTCACGACGCCGCACGCCCCTTTGTGAGCGAAGCCCTCGCGAGACGATGCCTTAACGCAGCGGAAGAATCGACCGCCGCCTGTGCCTATATTCCTGTAAAAGACACCATTGCCGAAATTGAAAACAACCTTGTTCGCCGTACCCTTGACCGGGAAATACTGCAAAGCGCCCAGACGCCTCAGGTGTTTCGATATTCTCTCATCAGGGATGCACATGAATATGCGATAACGCGCGGATTTCAAAGCGCATCCGATGATGTAACCCTTGTCCTTTTGCGGGGAAAACCAGTTTATTCCGTGGAAGGCGATTATCGCAATATTAAAATCACCACGCCTGAAGACATGGCGCTGGCAGAATACCTTGCGCACGCGCTTCGAGGTGAACAGCGATGACGTGCTACACAAAAATCGCGACGGCAGCACAAAAACCGATGTTATTCGCCCTGCTGCTTTTTTCCTCGGCGGCGATTTTCCGCATGCCCACGCTTTTCAATGATTT
>DYLV01000203.1 GCA_020721925.1 Leptospira biflexa | reverse complement strand
AATCGGAACATTCGGTCGTACAATTACCGCGAAAGCAGTTAAACTCGCACGCCAGCACGGTGCCGATGTGTACGGCCCTTTTGCCGCGGATACGCTTTTTCTGCCAGAGCGCTGGGAACAGTTCGATCTTGCGGTTGCCCAGTATCACGATCAGGGGCTCATTCCATTTAAAATGCTGGCATTCGACACGGGGGTAAATGTCACTCTCGGCCTTTCGCTTGTGAGGACCTCTGTCGATCACGGCACTGCCTTCGATATAGCCGGCAAAGGTATTGCACGACATCGGAGCATGGGAGAGGCAATACTGCTTGCGAAGAAGCTGGCCGTCATGCGAGGTGCTTAATTTTTTACCTTGAGCTCCCTGCCGAGCTTTTTCACCATGTCCCTTATTGCGTTATTTTTATCTTTCGCTTCAGCCTTAACAAAGAATACTTTGAGCGTGCGCTCCTGTTTTTTTATTCGCACCATCACCTCAAGCGAAACATCGCCGTGCGAAACGACCACCCCTTCTTCTTCCGATCCGGAAAAGCTGTATATTTCCTTTCCCGAAAAGTAGCGAACAATCGAAATCTCTGCACAAAAGCTTTCCGCACCTTGATTCGTCGGAAGCAGCTGTTTTATTACATTTTCCACCTCATCAGCGGTAATTCCCTGCAACGCATTTTCGGTTGAAATCACCCGGTAATAGTACGGACCTGAAATATCCTCACAGGAGAACATTGCGATAAAGAAGAGCATAAAAATAAGCTTTATTGGGTAAAAGTATTTCTTCATTTTGCTATCGATTTATCATCAATGCGCACGCGCACACCACAGGTGCGGTGGCTATCATTATGATATGGATGATAATTGCAAGAAGTTTCTGCCAAAAAGCAAGGTTCACACGTCAGCAAAACGACGTGTATGCTTTGACGCTGGATACAATTTTGAATATACGCTTTTCACTCACAATTTGACAGAAACCGCTTTTAACGATCTTCAAAGTATTATTGATTATATCGCTATTGATAGTATCGATTCAGCTCTTGATATATTTCAAAAAATAAAAAAACAAATCAAACACTTTAATTGCGCTTCCCTATCGAGGTCGTATTGTTCCCGAATTACAATTTCACAACATATTAACGTATCGAGAATTAATTATCTCACCATGGAGAATTATTTATCGCATTGAAAGTAATACCGTATATGTTATTTCGGTATTTGACGGCCGAAGCAATATTGAGGATTTACTACTTTCACGACTATTAAATGATATATAACAACTATTGAAGAAATAGTAGAGATTCGGTATCGCGCGCACAGGAGAAAACACTGCATGAGCGGTTACAGTCAACCCGGTGCATGGAAATGTCAGATTAACTCCAGCATAATACCGCAAATAATGCTATTAATATCCTGTCATCATTAACCGATATTCACAACAGGACTATATCAGCAGAAGATACATTTTTATGGAAAATGCGCTCCTTGTTAAATCGCTTTTTTTGTTCCTCTCCCTGTGGGGATTCACTGTAATGTTCCTCTGGTTTCGACCGCGTATTGAACTTTTCTGGAAAATCGTGGCAACGCTGATTTTTATTTTTTATGTCTGGTTTTTCTGGGACGAACTTTCAAGGGGATATACCGCGTTTCAGGCGGCGTGGTTCGATGTCACGATACGATTTCTAAAGGAGCTTTTATCCCTCATATTCGTCAATCTTCTCCTCTTCTGGCCTCTCACCCTCATTATCGTTTTTTACAAGGCAGATGAAGTCGGAGCGGAGCGCCTTCTGAAGTTTATGTGTGTGCTGACTATCGTGCTGTGGATTATTTTCGTCATCTACGCATACTACCACCGGGGTATTGACGTATTTCTGTTTGATAAGCTGAAAAAAATGATCCCCGGCGCACGTTGATGAAATGAAATCTCAACGACATCAATCGATCATTGTGTTGCTTTCGCTTGCGATCACAATGTTTTGTACCTCGCCGGGATTTACCATTCGTAATTCAACGCACCTCTATCGCGAGGGGACAAAGCTTGCGCTTTCAGGAAATATTGAAAGTGCGATTGAAAAATTTAAAGAATCCATCGCACGCAATCCCTATTACTCCATGGGTCACTACGGACTTGGAAAAGCATACCTGCACAGACCCGGAAAAATCAAAGATGCCGTCCGCCACCTCCAGAAAGCCGTTCAGCTCGATTCAAAAAATGCCAGAGCTCACTTCTATCTGGGCATCGCTTACCTGCTCGACAAGAAAATGATAAAAGCCATCCACGCGTTCGACGATGCCTATCGCAAAGACGCCGCTCTGATCGAATCCATTTACAATATCGCGGCGGTATACGATATGATGGGCTACGACAGTAAAGCGTTTCTCTATTTTGAGCTATTCCTCCAGAAGAAGGAAAAAACCGAGAGAGATATTCTGTTTTAATTCATTTTGTTTTCATAAGCGAATAAATCCCTGCCGGCATTATACGGGCAATGAGCCGCGTAAACGTCTTCGAAGGTTTGTTGAAGCGATCGTTTTTCTTCATTTCGATAGCCCCAACTTTGCACACGTCAACGCACAGTCCGCACCCTATACATTTGGCTGAATTTTTTTGCCAGCGCAACATGTGCCTGATGAACATTCGCAAATGAGTTCATACTATCTCCCCTTACCGTATAATTTTATATTGCTGTGCGATTTTTTGAAACTGCGCGGTTTTTATAATATTAATCATATGTATAACATCCTCTGGCTTTTCTTCCAGTAAACACGCGATACACGCATCGATCCTCATCGATTCCGACGAACCGGCAGCGAGGAGTATACTAATCCCGCTTTCAAGTGCCTCCCATCGGCATACCGCCTCATCGAAAGCGATGATTTTCCTCCCCGATTTGCTTTCTTTTACCAGATCTGGCTTTTCCGACAGTTTTCGAATTATTGTCTCGATTATGCGCTTTTCTCCGCGTATGAAATATTCCACTGCGGCGGTGAGCGCCATAAGAGATTCTCTTTCCTCGTTCGCGAGCAGCCGCATGCCTGAAGCTTTCATGCCGTGCGGCAGGTGCCGATTAATCTGTTCAATGGCGTTCTCCGGTTCTATTAGTTGCCATAAATCGAGATCAATCAGCTCTGCACGGCTTTCAATGCCCATTGGCAGGGGAAACCCGGCAGATAAACGCTCCCTCTTATTAAACCCCTGGGTAAAGCTCACCGGCACCTCCCCCATCCGCAATGCCCGCCTGACAATTTCAATAAAATCAAGGTGCGAAACGAAACGCGCATCGCCCATTTTCTCAAATTGGATGCGTGCGCGTGCGTTCACCTCGAAGGTGCGCGAAAAATCAGCGTGCGCGCGTAGAAATTCCTCATCATTGAAATTGCCCGAAAGCCTGGTTTTTATCGGAGGTAGCGAAGTAATCCTCCGGCTTCGGAGTTCAACTAATTTCTCAAAACCGGTCGCAATTTTTCTCCACGGCAGAATATCGCCCGCAAACCGTTTTCCGAGGTATCGATGCCAGTCGGGTATAATTTCATCCAGTATTCTTTTCCATATTTCAAATTTGAAATATTCACTCCAGGCATCAAGTCGGCATCCTTCTGCATAGGCGCGGTAAATCACCTCTGCAAGGTGT
>DYLV01000202.1 GCA_020721925.1 Leptospira biflexa | reverse complement strand
GCGCATGTTCAAGCTCCTTTCGCAAAATCAGCATATCAAATAAGGTGGGTACACCGCGCGTGCCGCATTATCAATCTTTTCAATTCTACACAAAAGCATTCAGCAAATCCCACCACCGCATACGTGGAAGTGCTATATGGCCCGCAGGAAAAAAGACTATTGAAATGCGGCGTGAATGATTTTTCATAAAGAGAAATAGCGAAAAAATAATGTTCAGGATGACACAGCCATTGACCTTTATAATAATTTTCAAAAGTAAAGATCCTATCAAATATACGACCTCTTCTGGATTCATAAAAGCACTAAAGCTCATCTCTATAGGTTCAAGGGTTTTGTACACAGTGAATCTATTATTTCTCAAATAAGAGGAAGAAGGAATTATATCAAATTTATTTTATCTATTGCGATTTATACTAAAGCATCCAACAAGAGAAAAAGATGCAGTAAAAAAGATATTCCCTATAGGGTTATCTGCCTCTATTAAAGCATTTACAAAGAATAGCGTTCGATATATCCTGCCAGCCGGGAAGTATCATTTTTGATTGCATCCGACATATCAGATAGCTTTTGCGACATTTGCGCCATCTGCTGTATTGATTCGTTCACCACACCAATTGCGCGAAGAAGTTCAGTACTGGTGAGCTTCTGTTCACTGGTTGCGGTTGCAACCTGTTCGGCCATGTGATTGATAGTATCGATGTTCTGTACCACATTATCGCTCGCAGCATTTTGCAATTCAACCAACTCTGCAATTTCATTAATAAGTGATGCCGCATTCTCAATCTTTTCAATCATCGTGGTAATTGCTTTTGTTGTTTCCTTCACAAGATTTGCGCCATTTTCAATATCTTTCAGGCTCTGACTAATAAGCCTTTCAATTTCTTTCGTACTTTGGGCTGTTGCATCGGCAAGCTTCGATATTTCATCTGCCACCACTGCAAAACCTCTTCCCTGTTCACCCGCACGTGCCGCTTCAATAGCCGCATTGAGAGAGAGCAAATTGATTTGATCAGAAATGTCATTGATAATTGAAATGATATCGACTATCTGCCGGGAACTATCCGAAATCTGAGAAATACTCTTCGTGGTTTTCGATAGCATGTCGCCGGTGCGCTTAGCATTTTCCGTGGTTTCCAGCGTAACCGTACGCGCAGTTTTCGAGTTTACCCCCACTTTCTCAATAATCTCCCGGAGCTGCTTCATTGACTCTCCCGTCTGCGAAACTCTTTCTGCCTGGGTCTGAGCAGCACCTGCGACGCTTTCAATGCTTGAAATGAGTTCCTCATGGGAAGAGGTTGTTTCCTCAAAAGTAGCTGCCTGGGTTTCTGAATCGTTGCTGAGCTTTTCAGAAAATTGACCAAGAACATCCGAATTTGAGGTAAGCCCCTCAACAATCCCTTTCACATCACGCACAAGTCGGCGGATAGTTGCAATCATATTGTTTATGGATTCAATCAACTGATCAATTTCATGGCGAATGGCGGTTTGATACACTTCGCATTCCCGACATTGCTTTAGCTTCTCATCCTGGCTCAAACCCTCATGGCCATGAGTTTTAGCAATACGCCAGCACGCTTTGTTTTTTGAATCGTAAGCAGGGCAATCGATTTTATCACACTTTTTCGCTTCTCGACATTGCACATAATGCGGCAGAGGAATTCGTTTTGAAAGATCCCCTCTTGTTACCGCATCAGTTGTTTCCATAATCGCACCGAGCGGATTCAGAACCGCTTTCTTTATAAGCCGATAAAAGAACAAAAAAATTCCTAAGGCAATAGCATTGAGTATTAAAACCCAGATTACCAGATAAATCCGATCGAGGAAATACTGATGTTCCAGTTGTCGCAGAATGAGTTTATATTTGTTGCTCAATCTGTTGATGATGCTGGTTAAAAGCATTAAGCGGGTTTCACCATTGCGGGTACTTGCCATAAATATTTTATTGCCAATATTCAGGTATGCATTGGTAAGGAGCCGAATCTCCTTAATTTCCGATGCAAATCCCCGGGGGAGTGCGGGAAATTCCACATTATCTCCTTCAATCGTCAGCCATCCGCCCTGCTCCATAATCGCTGGTATGTTTTTTAATCGCTCAATACGTGGGACATTTTCTATATTGATATTTGATATTTCGAAAGAAAAATCATTTTCGCTGCGGCTCAATACATATGTTTGGAGCATTCTTCTATTTACCGCTTCCACAAAACGGGTTGCATATAAAATGAGATTTGAATTCATTCTGCTTGTATTCTGGCGATAATAGAGGAATGCGCTAAACAGGGCGGCTAAAAGCACACCAAAAATACCACCAAGAAAAACAATAAATATTTTTCGATTAATTGAACGTTTCATAATAGTAGATATTTAATATTCATTTCAAAATTCAAATTTTTCGTTTTTATATCTCGTGATATACACCCCATCAAAGAATGAGTGAAACGAGGGAGAAATTCGCACGGACATGTTCGCACCAAGATCGAAATCTTCCATCTTTTCAAGATAGTACCTCAACCTCGAGCGCGAAAGATTTTTGCCACAACGCTTTATTCCCTCCACTAATATTTTAGCATTTACATATCCTTCAAGGGCCACATAACTTTTTTGCTGATTCGGATAGGCTTTCAAAAAAAAATCGGAAAATTCTTTTGAAATGGCATGATCCAAAGCATCGGGTGGGGGAACAACCTGTGTGACATAAATCGGCACGGAATCAGAAACCCCTAACATTTTTAAATCATGCGCGAAAGCTTCCGAGCCAACAAAAGAAACAGTATAGTACTCGGTGCTTTTCAGACCAGCTTTATATGCCATATCGACAAATTTTGCAAGGGCAAAATTTGTGCCCACCATAATCACTCCTTCAGGTTTTGCATTAACAATGCTTTTGACCGCTTTCTCATCCGGAAGCTTTCCTCGTTCATACGTTGCAATTGTTCCCAGCTCAAGATTATGCCTCGCAAGCGCAAGTTCCGCACCATCTTCAACCGCCTGCCCAAACGCATCGTTCTGCTTAAAAAGCGCAAAGCGCTTCTTCCCCTCTGCAATCCATCGATCAACCATCACAATTGCTTCGTCGTAATAGGACGCGCGAACATTGAATACAAACGGTTGAAAAGGCGTACGTAAAAACTCCGCGCCGGTGAAAAGGCCTACAATTGGTATACGTGAATCGTTTATCTTTTTGAGAACAGCTTTTGCCGTAGGTGTGCCCACGTAATCAAAGAGGATGAATACCTTATCTCTTTCGATAAGCCTGATTGTGTTTTCAAGGGCTATTTTTGGTTCATATGTATCATCATAGATCACAAGACGAATCTTTCGTCCGTATAAACCGCCTTCTTCATTAATCTTATCGATATACAGACGGGAACCTTTGATGAGTTCATTGCCGAGAAAGGCAGCAGGACCGCTTAAAGCCGCAGAAACCCCTATACGAATTTCACTTTCAGAAATACCAACGGTATCATTTCCTTGCGGTGAGCTTAGCTCTCTCTCACAGTTTAAAGAAAAGAGAAAAAGCAGCAGAAAAATTCCATGATTTATAATTTTCATTATAAACAGAGCACAATCATTTTTATATTAACCCAAAAACTGATCAAAATTGAATAATATTTATTTTAAATGTCAATTATTTTTTTATCA
>DYLV01000034.1 GCA_020721925.1 Leptospira biflexa | reverse complement strand
AGAAAGTTATGGGCGTTTGAAAATTCTAGTTGTAAAATCCAGAGATTTTAGGTTGAAGAACAAGACAGTTATTCGATTCATGGAAGCTCTGCGGTTATCGTCACCCTCTGAAGTTGCGGTAAAACGCAATTTTGATGATATAATTTTTTTAATGTACACCGGCGGTACAACCGGCCCCGCTAAGGGCGCAATGCTTACGCAAAAAAGCTACATGTCTAACCGCCATCAGGTAGCTACATGGCTTGACCTGAAATCCGAAGATATTGCACTCTCTGCGTTTCCGATGTTTCATATTGCAGGGCTGGCGCTTGGCGGGTTTTCAATGACGCTCGGCATCACACAAATTTGCGTGCCGAATCCCCGCGATACGCATTTCCTTATTCACGCTTTGAAATCATATAAGCCGACTTTCGTGGTGAACGTTCCCACTGTATATTTTGAATTGCTCAAACAGCCGGCTTTTAGACAGCTCAAGCTACAGTCGCACGTAAAATGGTGCCTCAGCGCCGCAGCCCCCTTTCCTGCCGAATACATCAAATATCTCGAATCAATAATCGGAGAAGGTAATTTCATCGAGCTGTACGGCATGACCGAAATGTCGCCTGTAATGATCTGTAATCCCCGCTATGGCAAAAAGAAACCAAGCTCCATCGGAATGCCCCTCTCAGACACCGAGGTAAAACTGGTCGAACCCGAAACTGCTCGCCTTGCCATGCCGGGTGAAACCGGTGAAATAGTCATCCGCGGCCCGCAACTCATGAAGGGATACTTCAACAAGCCGGATGAGACGGAAAAAGTGGTCCGCGATGGTTGGATGTATACCGGCGATGTAGCGAAGATGGACAATGACGGTTATTTCTACATTGTCGATCGCGTGAAGGATATGGTAATCGTTTCAGGGTATAAAGTATTTACGCGCGAAGTCGACGAGCTTCTCGTGACACACCCTGATATAATGATGGCCGCATCAGTAGGAATTCCAGATCCGGAAAGACCCGGCTCTGAACGGGTCGGCTGTGCAATAGTACTGAAAGCACACGTAGAGAAAACCGAAGGTGAAAAAGAGAAGATTATAAAATTTTTACAAGAAAATATCGCGCCATATAAGATTCCTAAACTGATAGTATTCCTTGATGAGCTGCCGACCAGCAGTGTAGGAAAAGTATTGAAACGCGAAATCAAAAAGATGCTGGAACAAATGATGTAAACGGGCATCGCATCAAACAGATCGAGCAGTTGCATATCCTCTCTTGCTTCAAAAAATTCACTGAGGGGAAAGAATAGCGAAACAAATTTTCCACGCTGTCCGTGAAAAATCTGATATCTTCTTTTTCACTCACCCCTTCAAGAAGGAAACTGCCGGCAATTAGGCATATATACTGCTTCTGGTGAAGGGCATACCCGTGATTTTAATGCAATTAAAGAATCTTGCATTTCATCGATATACGTAATCACATTGCATTGCTTCAAAACGATGCAATTCAAAATAAAAATCTGCTGTTCGTCCATCGATTTTTTGCACATCATAAATAATTAAACAAAATTACATAGATTTTTTCTTGAAATATAATCAGAAATTTGCTATACTCATTTCACTCACATATTATTTTCAAATCCCATGCATGCTTCGTTTCGATGCCTGGAGACTGAATACGAGACGAGGGATACATGGTCGAGAGCAAAGAAAGTACTTCCCCCAAAAAAATTCTTCTTGTTGAGGAGCACAAGGTTGTTTTACGTGACATAATTCCAATTCTCCAGCAATTGGGCTATGATGTCGTCGGCTCCGCACAGGACGGGAATGACGCAATTGAATTAAGCAGAAAACTCGATGTGGATCTCATCTTAATGGGAATTGACATACCGGGATTGATAAACGGAATCGACGCAGCCCGCATCATCCGCTCCGGTAAAAATATTCCCATCATCTACCTCACATCCAGCGTGGACAGCAATACCATAAACCGTGCACGGGATACAGAACCTTTCGGATATTTAATCAGCCCCGTAAACCTTGCTGATCTCAAGTGGAGCATTGAAACAACCCTCAAGCGGGAAGCGCTTGAACACGGTTTGCGCAACAGCGAAGAACGATTTCGCCTCGCGGCTGAAGCTTCCGGAAATCTCATTTACGACTATGATATTCTCACCGGAAGAGTGGAATGGTGCGGTGCAATTACCGCGCTCACCGGTATGACAGCAGAGGAAATGGCACTTGTCAATTACGAGTCGTGGATGAACATGATCCATCCTGATGATAGGGAATCTGTGGTATCCATGAGGGAAAAGGCAATTGATTGCCACACCTGTTTTAACGCTGAATACCGTTTTCTGCAGAAGGATAACTCATATATATACATCGAAGATGATGGGAATTTTATTTTCAATCATACCAAAAAACCGCGACGCATGGTGGGAACGTTAAAAAACACTACGGAACGGCAAAAGAGAGAAAAAGACATCCATCTCAGCGAGGAAAAATTCAGAAAGGCATTCAACAACAATCCTGCCCTTATGGCCATACTCGATTTTGAAACGCTTCGTTTCGTTGATGTAAATAAAACATTCTTAGATGTGCTCGAGTATTCATCCGAGGATGTATTGGGAAAAACTGCGCCAGAACTCAATCTGTACGAAGAGTATTCGCTTAAACATGATATTCTGAAATCGCTTAGCACCAAAGGCTTTTATCGCGGACTTGAACTTCGCGCACGGACAAAATCCGGCCAGCTCAGAGACGGTATTTTTTCTATGGACATTGTTGATGTTGGCGATAAAAAACTCATTCTTTCGGTAATGAACGATATTACAGAGAAAAAACGAATTGAAGCCGAGAAACGCCGCCTTGAAGAACAGCTCCAAAAATCGCAGAAGCTGGAATCACTCGGGAGGCTTGCAGGCGGTATTGCGCACGATTTTAACAACATCCTCACCACCATCACCGGCAATGTATCGCTTGCAATGATGGACACTTTGGAAAACTCCAGAACGTACGACAACCTCAATGACGCCCTTACTGGCGCTAATCGCGCCACAAATCTGATACGCCAGCTTCTGGCGTTTTCCAGCAAACAGGCTGTAGAGACAAGGATTGTTGATGCGAATTCAATAATTCGAGAAATTGAGAGAATAATAAGGCGTCTCATAGGCGAAGATATTAAAATAGTGATTGATCTTCAGGATAATATGGGCACAATTAAAATCGATCCGGGACAACTTGAACAAATACTCATAAATTTATGCGTAAATTCCCGCGATGCAATGCCGCACGGCGGTACGCTTGCCATTGAAACAAAAAAAATAGATATCGATGAAGCCTTCATTGCAACTCATGCGGACGCTGTCGCAGACTCATATATACTCATTTCCGTGAGCGACACAGGCGTGGGGATGACGGAAGAAATCATGCGCAATGCTTTCGAGCCTTTTTATACCACGAAGAAGAAAGACAGTAATGCGGGTCTTGGCCTTGCCACTGTGTATGGAATTGTACAACAGCATAAAGGAATTATTAATCTGTATTCCAAACCAGAAAAGGGCACTACATGCAAGATATATTTCCCCTGTTCCTCTTCTGGTTTGGAAAAAACTGACCTAAAAAAAGAAGATACAGTGTGGGCAGAAGGGAGAGAAACCATCTTCCTTGTCGAAGACGAAATACCTGTGCGCAATATAATCAAAGAAATGCTCGTGCGTGCCGGCTATGATGTGCATTCCTTCGGTTTTCCCCAAGATGCCCTCGATCAAATTACTCATTTCGATGGGAACATCCATCTTCTAATTACCGATGTCATCATGCCGGAAATGGATGGATTACAATTGTCTAAAGAAATTGGAAAAATACGAAGCGGCATCAAAACTCTTTTCATGTCCGGCTATTCGGAAAGCATCATCACTCAGCGAGGCCTTCTTCCCGAAGGGGTGCTCTATATTTCAAAACCATTCCACCCTCATGAGTTTCTGAAAAAAGTGAGAAAGATTCTCAACCTCTGTTAAAACACCGTGAGAAAAATGTATTGACACCAATTTCCCATCTTCCATCGTATGTTAAAATTTTCATGAACAGAGATGCCAACGAATGGAAGATAAAATAAAAATTATCGGAGAAAGCCTCTATCGCTTTCAGGCGGCCATCAACGAAAGCGGAATATCACTTCAGGACTTTATTCGCGAAAATTACGTAAACAAATGGCTCTCTGATGAACTCTATCATGCAATGGCAATCCGCACCACTTTTGTCAATTCATCTCTTGATTTCCTTCAGTCAGAAGGCCTTTTCAACCTTGAAAAAGTGATGATGAGCATCATCACCGATCCCCTTGCCCACGACATTGAACACACTCCCTCGATTCCCTACAAAGGGCAGATGTATCTTACCACACACAGCATGATCTACAGCAAGTTCCTTGCCTGCTCCAATCCCAATATAAAAGGAGTGTACGTTGATTCTCCGAACATCCGGCTTGAAATAGAGAGCCCCACAAAGGAACAGCGCGGGAAATATCTCATCGATTTTTCCCAGATCGATGTGGAGCTTAAACGAGACCGCAGCATAACCCTCGAGCAGTATCTACACAACCAGAATCACGTAAAGGAAATTCTTCATGAAGATATGAAGAAAATAAAAAATTTCTTCGAAAGGCTGATTGTTCACACGTGCGAAGAGCTAAACAAGAAAAACACCGACGATCTAAAAAAACTCAGAGTCGTGCTCGAGGTTCCTGAAATACCGTTCCCTTCTTTTTCAAAAGACTACTGCACAAAAAAATACGGCGCCCGAACCTATGAAGAAGGCGCAGGCGAAGAATCGAAATCGCAGTTTTTCTGGATTACCGGACTTTTGCGCGAAAACTACGATCTGGTCTATCCCTACCTTCTCCCTGGCGGCAAAAAAACCGATATGCAATCTAAATCTATTCCATCCGAAAATATTTTCAATTACGATATATGCGCAAAGAGCATCGATCTTACGACGGGCAAACATACTCCTGCAAAGGAAATTCTTTCCGGGGCTATTCGCGAATGGCTTTTCGAGCCAATTGTCGAGCGCATTATCGACAATCGCGTTTTAAAAACCAGGCCGGTGTTTAAGGATGGAAATATTGAAAATATCGACGAGCTCGGCGGCTACGGCCCGTTCCTCCTTTTCGTCTCAATGAAAAGAGACGATGGCACCCCGTTTTTCCCCGCCACCATGGGAGGCGGCATAGGCGTAGAAAGAACCCTGTATGCAATACTGCGTGGAGAAAAAATCAAACGCATAGACGATATTACCTATTTCGGAAAAAATCCCGATTCGCATCCACTCTATCTGTACTGAACAGACATACTATGAAAGCACAACAGATTAAAGAGATTCTTGTTCTTCCATCCGACGGACGAGAAATAACAATTAACGGCTGGGTACGCACCAAGCGGGAATCGAAAAACGTATGCTTTTTAGAAGTGAGCGATGGATCATCCATCAACAATATTCAGGTCGTTGTTGACCTTTCCAACAAATCGCTTGCCGACCAGATTGAGAGAATTACCACAGGGGCAAGCATAAAAGCGTGTGGTTTCCTTGTGGCTTCTCAAGGTTCAGAGCAGGCAGTTGAATTGGCCGCGAAAGAGATTTATATGTATGGCGCCTCTCCCGCAGATGAATATCCGCTTCAGAAGAAGCGCCACTCATTCGAATTCTTACGGGAAATCGCACACCTGCGGGCACGCACCAACACCTTTGGCGCAATTGCCCGCGTCCGCAGTTCCATGAGCTTTGCCATTCATTCATTCTTCCAGGAAAGGGGTTTTGTGTATGTCCACACTCCTATCATCACGGGAAGCGACTGCGAAGGTGCGGGCCAGATGTTTCAGGTAACCACACTGCCGATTGAAACCCCTCCGACAAAAGACGGCACCATAGATTATTTCGAAGACTTTTTTGGCAAAAAGGCATCGCTCACCGTCAGCGGCCAGCTTGAAGGGGAGACGTATGCTACCGCGCTTTCCCGCATCTACACCTTTGGGCCAACGTTTCGCGCCGAAAATTCAAATACATCGCGCCATCTTGCCGAATTCTGGATGGTGGAACCAGAGGTCGCTTTCTGCGACATCCAGGGCGACATGGACCTTGCCGAAGAATTTCTCAAATACATTTTTACCTGGCTTCTTGACAGATGTCCCGATGATATGAATTTTTTCAATACCCGCATCGATAAAGAAATCATCGCTACCCTCACCCGTATCATCAAAAGCCGTTTCGAGCGCATCACCTACACGAAAGCCATTTCGCTCCTTGAAAAGTCCGGTCAGTGTTTTGAGTTTCCCGTTGCATGGGGAAGCGATCTGCAGTCGGAACATGAACGCTACATAACTGAAAAGATATTTAAAAAGCCGGTCATCATCACGGACTATCCGAAAGAAATTAAGGCCTTCTATATGAAGCTCAACGCGGACGGCAGAACAGTGCGTGCGATGGATGTGCTGGTGCCGCGCCTCGGCGAAATCATCGGAGGAAGCGAAAGGGAAGCCGATTACGAAAAGCTCAAAGGACGGATGATTGAATTGAACCTCAACCCGAATGACTATTGGTGGTATCTTGATCTGCGTCGCTTCGGCACGGTACCTCACGCCGGTTTTGGCCTTGGTTTCGAACGACTCATTCAGTTCGTCACCGGCATGCAGAATATCCGCGATGTGATACCCTATCCGCGCTGCGTAAAAACGCTTGAATTCTGAACTCATACATGATTTACTTCCCGCGCATCACACTTTTTTTATGCGTTGGCTTTTTCCGGGGAAATGAAGATTTTTTCTCGAAGAAGAGCGGCAAAACTCCATGATGAAGGAAGGAAACACTATCGGCGATCGGTATCGAATACTTCGCCTCGCTTCCCGGCGAAGCGAAAAAGAAAATTTCATCAGTCGTTTCCGAGCACATTGGAGAACTTGGCGAAATCATTTGCAAAATAAATCCCTTAATGAAGGAAATAATCGGGAAGTCTTTTCCGCTTGTTGAATTGAAATCGAACAGGGAAAGCAGACGTTTTTACATGGTTGCCGCAGCATTTCTGGCAAGCCTTGCGCATACAACATCACCAATGGTTCTTCTTTTAGACGATATCCAGTGGCTTGACGACGGAAGCATAGAGGTGCTAAACGAGCTCATCGGGCTTCTGCACCACGAGCCGCTTCTTGCTGTATTTTCTTTCAGGAGAGATGCAGCTGAAATAAATCCTTCTTCAGAGAAGATTGTCGCTTTGGCGAAGGAGAGCGGAAATATTATTGATTTTTCGCCTCTAAACATTGAGAGCATGAGAGAGCTAATCGCCGCGATGCTGCCGGTTAGCTCTTCCTCCCTCGAGGACATCGCGTCCTTTGTCCTGCATACGAGCAAAGGCAATCCTTTTCATGCCATTGAAATACTCAAACATCTGGAGCGCACCGGAGTTATTAATCCTCAAAAAGGTTGGATAATAACAAAAGAGGAACTTGTTAAAACCGACATTCCCGACTCCGTCGTTGAATCGGTCATTAAGCGATTGAGCGCTTTTGATGAAAGCGAAACGCTCATACTTTCTTTTGCCGCAGTGCTTGGAAAAACCTTTGAAACATCTCTTTTATTCAGTCTGGCGTCCAAAGATGAAAGGACACAGAGATATCCGGAAACCGAGATTGTCCGAATAATTGATCGGGCCAAAGAACTTTTAATCTTTGAAGACAGCCACAGCGAGGCAAAAAATCTACAGTTTGTGCACGATCGCATTATTGAGGCGCTATACTCCCGCATACCACTCGATGAGCGCAAACATCTACACAGGATAATCGCCCAAACGCTTGAAGATAAATTTCCGGGAGCTTATAATCAGGAGGACATGCTCTTCGACCTGGCACATCATAGCGTACTCGGTGAAGAGAGTGAAAAAATTATCCGCTATGCTTTTCCCGCAGCTTTGAAAGCAAAGGAAAAATACGCAAACGAAGTGGCGATTCGATATTTCAGCAATATTCTCGAATGCATTGAAGACCGCCCACTGTTTCTCGAACAACGCGATTTGCGCCGTCTGCAAATTCGTGTGATAGAAAAATTAGGGGAAGTTTATCACATGATTGGCGAATATGACCGCGCTATTAAACTTTTCAATTCAATTCTCGGATTCATCGAAAACACCGAGGAAAAGGCGCGCATCTATCAACAGATCAGCCGCTCCTATTTCAAGAAAGGGGATTGGCTCAACTGCGAGCGACACGGGAAAAAAGGCTTGAACCTCCTCGGCGAAAAGCTCCCAACGCGCGAATTTGCCGTCGCGTGGAGCATTATACGCGAAATATTCTCGGGCATTATTCATCCATTCATGATGGCTATTTTCAGAAAAAAACGCAGAAGAAAAGAACGCAATGAAAGAATCATCTGGATATATCTTGACCTTGGGTGGTCGTATATTTTAAGCGATATTTCCAAATACGTCCGAAGCGTGCTGCGCACCAAAAACATTGCACAGCAAAGGATCGGCCCTTCATCGTATCTGGCGATGGCACATGCAATCATGGGGAGCCTCTGGATGTCCATTGGCTTTTTTAAAAAGGCGGAAACATGCTTCGAGAAGTCTTTGCAACTTTACAAGACCTTCACCGACCAATGGGGCTGCGGCCAAACTCTCCAATGGTTCGGTTATTCCTGCGAATGGAGCGCTCAATACGAAAGAAGCCTTCGCTATTTTAATAAAAGCTACAATATTTTTAATTCAATAGGCGATGTGCGTGAAATGGGCATGTGCGTGGCGGGAAAAATCCACAACTACACCTACACTTCGGATTATCTGCACGCAGCACAAGCGCTCGATGAATATCTCGAAATTTCCACGAAAACTGGAGACGATTACGGCATCAGCGAATCCTGAACATATCGTTCACGCTATTATCTTGAAATTGGCGAACTGCAAAAGGCAGAAGAATGCGCCTTGAAGGCATTCAACCACAGCTTGGAGAAAAATGTTTTATTTACTCACTGCCGCGCTTCAACTGAACTCGGCTCCTGCCTTTTGGAAAAAAATGAATTGTCCCGTGCTCTTCACTACCTCCAGCATGCAAAGGACGTATTCGATTCGGGGAATTTTCTCCGCCACTATACCGTTCATCTGTTTTACCATCTCTCTGACGCGATGCCGTGTTCACTCGAAGAAGAGAAACAAAAAGGAAATGCGTCGGACAAAGACAACATGAGAGAGATAAAAAAAATCATTTTCCGATCTTTGTGGGTAAGCAAACGCTGGCGGACACACCTACCCGGCGCTTTGCGAAGTGCAGCCCATTTTTACGAAATACAGCAAAAGTTCGCAAAAGCCGAAAAGCTATATCTGGAATCAGTTAAAACAGCCCAAAAAATTAAACGCCGATACGAAGAGGCGCTTTCGCTGGTAAAATTATCGTCAATGCTTTTGAGGATAGAAAAAGAAAAAAAGCACTGAACCTCCTCAATAACGCGCTTGCAATCTCTACGCAAATCGGCGCGGAAGGAATAAAAAAGAAAATCATCGCTTTACTGGGTTTTGAAAGCTGCGATGAAGATTCCCTCACGCCGGCTTTCCGCTCTCTGAGCGGTGAAAAGATTTCCGAGGCAATAGCTCTTTGCGATGAAATCGTATCAGCTTTCAACTCTGAATATCTTTTAGAAAAGATTCTCGAAAATTCATTAAAGATCACCGGTGCCCGGAGGGCATTTGTGTTCATCATTGACCGTGAAAGCGGCATGCCGGTGCTTCGCGCGTCCAAAGACATTGCCGGAAATGGGCTTCCCGAATATTCCCGAAACATCGTCGATGAAGTCGTTTCATCGGGGAAAAGCATTGTAATCAGCAGTGCAAGCAGCGACAGCTCTTTCAAGAGTCATAGAAGCGTTCTTCTGGCAGAGCTAAAATCGGTGATGTGCATTCCAATCAGATTTTCCAGCCGCATCACCGGAGTATATTATTTAGACAATCCGCTTACTACCGGTGTCTTTTCAGAGGATGACGCGCGCCTGCTTGACGCCCTTCTCATGCGCGCATCGAAACATTTGCAAACCATGTTTGAAAGCCCTCATATGGACAGCCAAGCGCCGCACAGCGCACCTCAGGAAGTAAAAATCGCCCAAATTATACAATATATCGCAGAGAACTATTCATCGGACATTTCACGCGAGAGCCTTGCCGAGGAGTTCGGTCTCAATCCTGATTATTTAGGAAAAATATTCAAAGCAGCAACTGGCAAAAAAATCGGAGAATATATCAACGAGCGGCGCATCAAAAACGCAGCTGAAAAGCTTTCATCGACTGACGCACTCATTATTGACATCGCCTATTCCACAGGCTTTGAAAGCCTGAGAACATTCAACAGAGCGTTTAAAAAAGAAATAGGGCTAAGCCCAACAGAATATCGTGAAAAATTTTTCAAAAAAAATAAGGGAACCAATATAATAATTCATTGTGGCTTCCTTGTGCGCACAATACATATGCAACACCGATTTATTTTATACCATTTATATGTGCAGAGCAGTTTTTAGAGATTCTCATACAGCATTCCGCACTCTGCACTGTTCAACCACGACACGCATCGATACCTCACATGTAAAATTTTCTTGACCCTGCGGATTGTATCCACAAGCCTATTATTGAAAGAATTTCCCGGAAAACGACAGACTGATATGATGTCAATTACCGCAATACCTCCGCTCCTCATGGCCGCCATCGCCGTATATGTTGCAATTTCATATTTTCTCTTATATTACCGCCGCAGAAATGAGCCGGAATATTTCTGGTTCGCTTTAATGTGCGGCACTATTGCGCTGTACGACATCTTCTCCGCTTTCCTCTACGGTACCGATTCCCCTCTGAAAGCAATTTTCTTTCAACGGCTTCAGTTCATCTCCCTTGCTATGTTCATCATCGCACTCACATGGTTTATTGCCACACTCACGCACATCAGCGAATACATCATCTATGCAATATCCATTTGCATGCTTTTATTCGTCATTGCAGGCATGATATTGCCGGATGGTTCGCTCACGCTAAGTGCTGAAAACCTCAACATCAAACAATTCTCATTATTTGGAACAGCCATCACCTATAACGAAGCTGACCCGGGGATTTTGTATGTGGCACAATACTTTGCGATGCTGGCAGGAGGAATATTTCTGCTCTATAAAACGTTTTTATGGTCCCGATTCGGCGATATTCATTTAAAGATGCTTTTTTTAAGCCTTTTGATCTTTCTTCTTACGAGCATTAATGATGTCCTCGTCGGCAAAGGGATCTATCAGTTCCTCTACCTTGTGGAATACGGGTACTTCTTCGTGATACTCTCCATGGCCTACATTCTTCAATACAGATTTGTTACCCTGCATAGGGAGATCGAAAAGCTTTCCTTTATGATGAACCGGAAGTTACAGGAAAAACGAAGCGGAAAATCTTCCAACAGCGGCACGCAGAAGATCCTCTCGGCTTCGAATTCGGAAAAAATACAGAAGGTCATTGAGTATATTCATGCCAGTTATTGCTTTGATATATCCCGCGAAGGGCTGGCCTCGATGATTGATATGCATCCCGACACTTTCAGCCGGTTTTTTAAAACATATACGGGGAAAACCCTTCCCGACTATATCAACCATTTACGCATTTCGCATGCAAAGGAATTGCTTAGCACAACCGATGAGTCAATCGTATCGATCGCCTTTCAATGCGGATTTGAAAGCCTTTCAACCTTCAACAGGGCATTTCATAAAATTCATAATACCACCCCCACTGCCTGCCGAAAGCAAAATCGCATTTCCTGATTAATCAGAGAATCGGTAGCCATTCGTACAATCAAACTGTATATTTTACTATGAAGTGAAACGCACAATTCACGCTTCATGCAATTGAAAATAATATTCTACGTCATCCATACGGAGTTCCATCATGAAAAGTACCTATTTCCTCACGCATGATGTCGGAACAACGGGCAATAAAACCTGCCTGTACAGAGTTGCTGATAAAATCATACTGATCGATTCGGAATTGGTGGAATATCCATTGTATATGCTTCCCAATGGCGGAGTTGAGCAGAACGCGGACGAATGGTGGAACGCAGTGTGCAACGCGACAAAGGCAGTTTTAAAGCGAAGCGGAAAAGCATGCAGGAATATCGCCGCGATGGCATTCTGCGCGCAGATGCAGGGATCGGTTTTTATAAATAGGGAGGGTACTGCGCTTAGAAATCCAATGAGCTATTTGGATCAGCGGGCAACAAAGCAAATTGAAAAACATCTCTACAAAGGAATTTTTAAAATTGAAAAGTGGAACGCATATAAAACCATCAAATCGCTTATCATCACCGGAGGACTTGCAGCAACTCCGAAAGACCCTTTATGGAAATATCACTGGGTGAAAGAAAATGAACCTGAGATTTTTCAAAAAGCATACAAGTGGCTGGATGTCAAGGATTATCTCATTTTCCGCTGCACCGGCAAGCTCGGCATGACGGTTGATTCGGCACATGTCACCTTTTTGTACGATACCCGGAAAAACAGACCTGGATGGCACAAAGGATTGTGCGATATGTTCGGCGTCAATATGGAGCACCTTCCGCCTGTTTTTCAATCAACTGACATCATCGGCACACTGACGAAAAAAGCTTCTCGGGAGCTTACGCTACCCGAAGGCATACCGGTGCTCGGAGGAGGCGGAGATGTACCGCTGACTTTAGTTGGGTCGGGATGCACCGATTTATATGACACCACTATCTATGTGGGAACATCGGGCTGGGTTTCCTCAAATGTCGACAAACGAATGGTGGACATCGGAAATTTTGTGGCATCGATACTTGGTGCGATTCCGCAACATTATGTTTATGTTGCTGAACAGGAAACAGCCGGTGCCTGCTTAAAGTGGGTACGCGATCATCTGGCGCTCGACGAAATCGGCGTATATCTGAAAGCCCGCCACATCGCAGATAAGAGCAAAGAATATGAATCACTTTACGACTATCTCAACAGGGTTGTTACGCAGACTCCTCCCGGCGCGGGTAATGTGATATTCACTCCATGGCTTCATGGAAACCGATCCCCGCGTGAAGACCAGTTCGCACGCGGCATGTTTTTTAATCTAAGTCTCACCACGGGCAAGCGCCAGATGATCCGAAGCGTACTTGAGGGTGTCGCATTTCATCTCCGCTGGATGCTCGAGGCACTGGAAAGAAAGATACCGCACCGGGATACGATTCGCTTCGCGGGCGGCGGCGCCAAATCCGATGTATGGTGCCAAATATTAGCCGATATCACGGGCAGGAAGGTAGAAGCGATTGAAAACGAAATCAACGCAGGCACCGTTGGGGCGACCATTGCATGTGCCGTGGGCCTGGGCGCGATAAAAAACTTCGCCGATGCCAAAAGGCTTGTGGGGATACGGAAGTCATTCGGGCCGCACGTGCAGTATGCAGATATGTACAACAGAAACTTCCGGGTATTCACCCGTCTGTACGAGAGAAATAAGCAATTATTTAAAGAATTAAATTTCTAAACCGGAGAAAAAAATGAAAAACGAATATGCCATCTCGCATTGGCCGGATTCAAAAGAAATAATGGAAAAACTTCGCGTACTTGCCAACGAATTGCCGATGTATCAGATTCGACGTGACCGCATGAATGAATATCTTGAAAAGTATGATAAAAAATTTGCAAAGTCAAAAGCGCTGGCTGAAAAAGCAAAGCGAAAAATTCCCGGCGGTGTACAACACAACCTCGCATTCAACTACCCTTTTCCGATCGCAATCGCAAAAGCTGAAGGCGCATATCTATACGATATTGAGGGAAATGAATTTATCGACTTTCTTCAGGCAGGCGGCCCCACCGTTCTGGGAAGCAACTATAAACCTGTAAAAGAAAAGCTGATTGAAATAATAGAGGAATGCGGACCGGTGACGGGACTTTTTCATGAGTACGAACTAAAGCTCGCGGAACTCGTGAGTTCCCACATCCCCTCTGTGGAATTGTTCCGCTCGCTGGCAAGCGGAACCGAAAGCTGTATGGCCGCCATCCGTGCCGCGCGGAGCTTCACCGATAAAAAATTCATTATAAAAGTCGGCGGCGCATACCACGGCTGGAGCGACCAGATGGTGTTTGCGATGAGAATACCCGGACTTGGGAGTTTCGATTCACATGGAATTCCAGAAGGATGCTATACCTATATGCAGGAATTTCCTCCCAACGATATCGACGCACTGAAAAAGCTTTTAGACGAGAACGAAGCAAAAGGCGGTACCGCTGCTGTAATCGTGGAACCCTTAGGGCCCGAAAGCGGCACACGCCCCGTGCATTTCGATTTCAACGCAAAAGTGCGGGAACTCTGTACTAAGCACAATACCCTGCTCATCTTTGACGAGGTCGTCACCGCGTTTCGCGTGGGACTCTCAGGTGCACAGGGATTTTTCAATGTAAAACCCGATCTCACCGTCTTCGGCAAATGCATTGCGGGCGGCTATCCCGCCGCTGGAGGCGTTGGCGGCAGAAAAGAAATCATGGAGACATTCACGGCGGGAATCCAGGGACTGAAAAAACGTGCAATGGTCGGCGGGACATTATCTGCAAATCCGCTTTCATGTGCGGCGGGTTATTACGCAATTAAAGCAATCGAAGAGACAAATGCTCACATGAAAGCCGGGAATGCCGGTGACAGGCTCACCAGGGGTCTCCAGGAAATTTTTAAGCGATACGACCTCCCCTTCGTTGCTTTCAACCACGGTTCAATCTGTCACATGGAAACAGGAGCGGCAATGCTGATGGAATTAAGCAATCCGAAAATCTTTGATCAGGTAGGAAAGCGCCGCAAGGTGATGGAAGAACTTGGAGCAGCGCTTACAGTAGAGGGCATCATCACCCTCGCTGGAAGTCGCATATACACCAGCATGGCAGACACGAATGATGTCATCGACAAAGCGCTGGAAGGTTTTGACAGAGTGTTTAAATATTTCGAACAAGTTAAGGAGAACTGACATGGCTGGCGGGTTCCAGGTATACCGATACCGTTGGATAATACTTTTCATATTTACATTGCTCAATATCGTCATTCAGATTCACTGGATATCCTTCGCCAGCATCACTACCGAAGCTGCGGCATTTTACCGCGTCACGGTACTCAACATCGGTTTTTTCTCGATGGTGTTTATGATTGTCTACATTTTCGTATCGATCCCCGCTTCATTCGTAATCGACACTTACGGAATAAAAATCGGCATCGGGACCGGAGCGGCCATTATCGCGGTATTCGCCCCCATCAAAGGAATCTTTGCCGAGTCGTTTGTGGCGATTGCGCTCCCACAAACGGGGATCGCAATCGCGCAACCCTTCATTCTAAATGCATACACCAGGCTTTCAGCAAAATGGTTCCCAATAGAGGAACGCGCAACCGCGACAGGGATAGCCTCACTTGCTCAGTATGTAGGAATCATCATCGGCCTGGCAGCGACACCCCTTCTGGTCCATACCCATTCCATTCCGCGGATAATGATGCTATACGGGATTGTAACTATTGCCATCGCGCTGGCATTTCTCATTTTTATGAAAGGAGAACCTCCGACGCCTCCCTGTAAGGAAGGAGAAGAAGCTCGATACAGCGTGAAAGACGGGTTGAAACACATCATTGCTCTCCCGAATATGCGGCTTGTGATGCTTCTCTTTTTCATCGGGCTGGGTATCTTCAATGCAGTGATGACCTGGATTGAGCAAATACTCAAGCCGCGCGGATTCAATTCCGAACAGGCAGGTATTGTTGGTGCAGTCATGATGTTCGGCGGCATTATTGGCGCCGTGATGCTGCCCTTTCTTTCAGATCATTATCGCCGGCGCACGGTATTTTTAACCATCTGTATGGCCATGGTGGCACCAAGCATTTTGGGACTTGCTTTTGCCTGGAATTTAACCCTTCTCCTTGCATCAAGTTTTTTTTGGGGATTTTTTATCATGAGTGCCGGGCCTATCGATTTTCAGTACGCCGCCGAAATATCATTTCCTGCGCCTGAATCAAGTTCTCAGGGGCTTCTGCTCCTCGTGGGGCAGATTTCCGGCGTGATTTTCATTTTCATCATGGACGCCTTCAGGACATCGGAAGGATCAATGACGCCACTTCTTGTTATTTTTATTTTCTTGATGGTTTTAAACACGTTGCTCTCGCTGAAACTTAAGGAATCAACAGCTATTTCGCATGCAGAACAATAGACATCACCGCATCAGGTAAATGATATATATGCATTCAAAAGGAGAATCATTATGAGCGACTATTCCATCTACAAAGAACAAATTCTTCACTGGTGCAAATGGCTAAACGAAAACGGTTTCTTCGGAACAAAACTCGGGAGCGGAGGAAATATCTCGATGCGCATTCCAGGTGAGGATACAATCGCTGTCACACCTTCCAGCCTGCCATATAAGGACATGAAGATCGAAGATATCTGCATCGTAGATTTTAATCAGAAGGTGCGTGAAGGCGGGCAACCCACACTTGAACTTTCGATGCATCTGTCAATCTACAAAAAAAGACCTGAAACCGGTGCCGTTGTCCATACGCATCAGCTCTACGCAAGCATTCTATCGGTGATGAATATCGAAACGGCATTACCGGTTATGTTCGACGAAATAGCGTTTTCAATTGGCGATGAGATAGCATTCATTCCATATTCGCTGTCGGGTTCACCGGAACTCGCCGCCTATGTAGAATCAGCACTATCCAACCGAGGCAAATGCTACATCATGAAGAATCACGGTGCGCTAGCGCTGGGGAAAAATCTCGAACAGGCATGTCTTTATGCGGAAATGCTGGAGAAAGTCGCCAGGATTTGCTACAGCATTATGATAAGTGGAAAAAACATTTCTTTGCTGCCGCATGATATTACGCATGTTGTTCAACAACTGTTTGGAAGAGCATAGCGTTATTGTTAAAAACAGCTGGACAGGCAATCGCCATGACTTTCGAATAATCTGGCAAAAAAGCTCCTGGACAAAATCTGACATAGCTTCTTTTGGCAAGATTAATTATTACATTTTCATTATGATACAATTACAGGTGGTATAGTATATTTCGTGGTAGAGTACCCCTGTGGATATATCACCACGAAAAGCACATCATCACACTTCTGTTACATGTTGTTAGTTTCGGAGGTTGCGTGATATGTGCGCAATAACGGGACTCACAGCAACCGGGTTGGGGACGAATATCGGCCCTTTTTTTATATGATTTTCTTGCCTTTTGGAACAGTTACTATTACCGACTCGATTGCCTTATTGTTTCCTTCCTGCACCTTAAAGCGAAACTCGTCGATTTTAAAAACCTCGCCAATATGCGGGATCCTACCCAAATGCGTGGTGATAAATCCGGCAAGCGTTTCAAAGCCATTCTTCTCAATATGAAGCCCAAACTTTTTTTCAAAGTACTCGATATCGGTATCTCCCCTGACAAGGTAATTCCTGTTTTGAATCTCCATGATGAGATCGCTGTGAGGATGATCCCTTGTCTGTATTTCCCCCACAACCTCTTCAACGATATCCTCGGTAGTCACCAGCCCCTCAACGCCGCCGAATTCATTGACAACAAATAGCATTCGAACATCGTGTGCCTGCATTTCGAAGAAAAGCTCATCAACCTTCTTTGTGGAAGGGATAAAATACGGTTTGCGAAGTATATCATCGATTTTGTGCACACTCTCCTTTTCAAGAAGATCCCGATAGTACACATATCCAATGATGTTGTCAACTCTCTGCTCATATACTGGAATTCTGCTGAAGCGCGTCTTTCCGATGAGCTGTACCAGCTTTCGAATCGTCTCGCCTCTTTCGACTGAAACAACATCAATAATCGGAGTCATGATTTCATGAGCGGTAATTGAGTGTAAATCCATTATTTCGTCAATGTATTCCTGGTGCTTTTTACGGATGATGCCTTCTTTTTTACCAAGGCTGAAAAGCATTTCGATCTCATCGCGCGATTTAATAAAACTGGAACCGGTAGCATCAAATCGGAAAATTTTTTTTATGATTGAGGTGAGCAACGAAGAAAGCGCCGTGATTGGGAAGAAAAGCGTTTTTATAAAATACACCGGATATACATAGGCCATGAGAAGCGCATCAGCCCTGCTTCGAGCAATCACCTTCGGCAATATTTCAAGCGCAATTAAAAAAAACACCGTCTGCAGGGCGGTGACGACAAACACGGTAATACTGGTAAGAACAAGATGTTTTGCCACGACGAACATAATAAACGCCGTCGACGCGATATTTGCAACATTATTCCCTATGAGCGAAAGGCTGATGGAATTTTCCCGCTCGTTGATGATTGCCAGCGCCCTCTTTGCGCGGGAACTTCCTCGCTCGGCAAGTGCTTTCAAACGCATTGGGTTTGCAGACATTATGGCCGTTTCAAATGATGAAAAGAAAAACGACAGTATGATGAAAATTCCAATACTTATTTCATACACAATGTACATTGTCATCGCTCAAGCACTTCGATTTTCATCGCGCGGTTTTTTCGCACACTCACCACCCTCAAACAGTACCTTGATGTGGTGATTTCATCACCTTTGCGGGGAAGACGCTCGAGTTTTTCTGTGATATAACCGCCGATCGTCTCCGTCTCTCGACTCTCAATAGTATCGCCAAAAGATGCGTTAAAATCATCAATTTGAACTTCACCGGATATCACTGTCGTTTTCTCCTTTGTGATGCGGACATCAGATTTCTTCGCATTTTCCAATACATATTCCCTTCCTATAATTTCCGAGAGAATGGTATCCAGCGTCACCACACCGGCAGTTCCTCCATACTCGTCCATGACGATTGCAATCTGTATTTTCCTCTTTAGAAAATCCGCTAAAAGCTCATCCAGCTTTTTGCTTCCCGGATAGTGGACGATTGACATGAGGATTTTTTTTATACCAGAAGCCTTCTTAAAGCCTTTTACATACGGAAGAAGTTCGCGAGAATCGATCACTCCCACCACATTATCGATATCGCCATCGTAAACTGGCAGCCGGACCGCGCCTGAGCGCTTAAAAATTTCAATCGCTTCCGCAATGGACGCCTGTAGAGGAATAAAATGCGCCTGAGTCCGCGGAATCATCACATTCAGTGCTTCCTTGCGCGAAAATCGCAACACGTTTTTTATGAAATTTCCTTCCTCCTTATTGAGCACGCCCTCAATTTCACCAAGCCGGATGGCCATATCGAGTTCTTCCACTGTAATGGTATCCCATCGTCCCGCATGTATTTTAAATATTTCAGAAAGCAAATTGATAAAGTAAACCAGAACCATGCGAATGGGCATGAGAAGCGCATGAAAGAATTTTACAGGAGGAACCACCAGCCGTGCCACAACCACATTGTTATGGATGGACACCATTTTGGGAAGTATCTCGCCAAGGAGGATTATCAAAGGCGTCATGATCGCTATGCTTATTAAATGGCCATAGCTTTCAAAAATTTTCAGCATAATTTTTGTCGCAAGGGCGGTGGACGCAAGATTGACGAACAGATTTCCAAGGAGAACTGTAACTAAAATATGCTGAGGATGATGCATGATGTATGCAATATAGCTTTCACTTTTTCTTGCGGAATGCTGAAAACGGTAAAGATCCGATTTCCGCAGCGAGAAAAAAGCGGTTTCTGTGCCGGAAAAAAAAGCGGAAAGAATAAGGCTCACCGCAAGCGCGGTATATTCAAAAAAGCTCACGCTCATCAGAAATACCGTATCGTTTGAAGTACTTCATTGCCTGATGTCAAGGTGAATCGAAAAGCTGAGCGTATTCTCCATGCGATTCCCATTGAAATCTGTCGCGGTGATCTTGATTCGGTTTTCTCCTTCAACATACTTCGCACCGGCAATGCGATAATACCCTTTCTCATCAAAAAGATCCTGCGATGCTATTCCCCCCACTGTCAAGATATTTTTTGAAGAATCAATTTCATTGAATTCAACATCTAACACCGTCCGATCATTTATCTGCACCGCAAGTTTGTATACACCCAACCGTTCGCGCTTCGAAATGGTATCGGTAATTTCAAGGAGCAACGGATGGTGGGCAGTGATGCGGTAATTGCCTTTATCGCGAAGCTGAACATACCGATCGCCGATGCGAAACCACGTCGCAATATGAACAGGGGGTTTTGCATCCTCAATACGAGGCAAAAGAGAATAAGGATTTATTGATTTTTTCCCATTTCTATTGTACAGCGTGAAGTGCAAATGGGTTGCCATAGAGTGGCCGGTGTTGCCCATACTCCCTATCGCTTCTCCTTCTCCATACCGGCTTTTTGGTATGACTGCATCGCTCAAATGTCCGTAAATGCTGACAATCTCACCTCCATGATCGACAATGAAGTAGTTTCCCATTCCCGGGTATTCATCAAAAGGGAAGCGTGCTTTGTTCCAGTAGTACACAAGATCCCCCGAAGCAACAGGATATACCGTGCGGTTGGAAGAAATTACATCCATGCCATCATGAAAATGATCCCCGCGCGATTCTCCAAATGAAGAGGTGATGACAGGATTGTCGGCTGGCCACCTAAAAGAAACATGCGTGAATGCGAGAATAACCAGAGCGACCGGAACCGCTAAAGCCCTTACGTACGAGAAAAGATTATTTATCGGCATCGGTTTTCTCCTTTTCTTCCCGGTTTTCCGAATTCTCCTCATGATGGATATCGCAATACGTTCCCGGTTCCGTTCCCGAAAGAAAAATCTCATCGGGAACCACGTCCTTGCACACCTTCTCAATTGGCACATTTCCGGATTGCAGACATATCGATTGCACACTGATACCTTCTTCGGGAAAACGGAAATTACCAGGCGATTGATCACGGTATATCTGTGAAATGAATTGTATCCAGATAGGGACCGCGATTACGGCAGCAGCCCTTCCCTGTCCCAGTGAAATGGCACCGCGCTTGTTGCCTATCCAGATTGATGTCACCAGATCGGCCGTATAGCCCATAAACCAGGCATCGTTGAAGTTTGAGGTTGTGCCGGTTTTACCGGCAATGGGAAAAGAAAAATTCCTGTTTTTCACCGTGAAATACGCGGTTCCTTCTGGACGAAAAATTCCTCTCATCATTGAAACCATTACCGCGCATGCGGCAGGATCGGCTATTTTCCCCACGCGATTTCTCGTACGCTCAACTTCATTCTTAACTCCCTCCTCATTATTCCATACTACCACACCCTGGTAATCCTTCACCAGCTTGATGCCGTATGGTTTGATGAAATCGCCTCCATTGAGGATAACAGCATGAAGTACCGCACTTTCCATTGGTGAAATTTCATAAGTTCCGAGCGCAAGCGAAAGCGTCCGACCGAATCGCTGATTGAGTTCCTCATCGGAAAGATCAAGGCTTTTCTGAATGAAATCGAATATACGGGAATAGCCCGTTTTTTCAAGAATCCGCACCGCCACCACGTTGAGTGATTTCGCAAGTGCGAAGTGAGCCGTGACCTCACCGTAATATTTATTATCATAATTACGAGGGGAATACCCTCCAGTAAAAGTTTCCCTCTCGTCACGAAGCCTCGTAGATGGAGTAATGTCACGCGCTTCTATCGCAGCAAGATACACAATTGGTTTAAAGGACGATCCGGGCTGACGGTGAATTTGAGCGGCATGATCGTGCTGATTTGTAGAAGTAAAGCTGTAGCCGCCAACATAGGCAATTATTTCACCGGTAAATGGATCCAGCGCGACAAGAGCCCCCTGAATGTCTTCTTCGTCAACCTTCTTTGATTTGCCATAACGCTTCGTATAGATCCCGCGCTCCTTTTTGATGCCGTCGCGAAGCACTTTGAGCGCGATGTCTTGCTTGCGGCCGTCGATTGTGGTATAAACCTGAAGCCCGCCGCGCTTCACCGCATCCTCACCGAATTTTTCCACCAGCACTCGCCGAATCTGCTCATTGAAAAAAGGAGCGCGATTGATTCTATATGCACTGTAAATGAAGCTGCCAATGAGCGATGAAACAGGCACTCCCCTTTCATTAAAAGAAACATTCCATCTAATAAGAAATCGCCTCATCAGATAATCGGCTCGTGCACGGGAAAGAAAACCAGCATCTACCATCGACTGGAGAATACGCTTTGTCTTTTTAATCGAGTTTTCGAGATTCGAAATAGGTGAATACAACAGTGGATTCGAAATGGTAGCAGCAATCATTGCGCATTCCACTTCGCCAAGCCCTTCGATGCCCTGACCGAAAAACATTTTTGCGGTGGCCTCCACACCGTATGCGCCATTGCCGAAATATATGAGATTGAGATACATAAGCAGGATATCCTGCTTATCATAGCGCTCCTCTATGTCAAAAGTGCAGAACATCTCATAAATTTTTCGCTTTATGGTCCTTCCCATGTCGGTAAAGAGAACTTTTGCAAGTTGCTGGGTAATGGTGCTGCCCCCCTGCACAACGCGGAAATGCAGTATATTCATAACAAGCGCACGAAAAATTCCCTTCGGATTGATCCCGCGATGCGAATAAAAGTCCCGGTCTTCGCTGGCAATTACCGCTTGTATTAAAAACTTCGGCACCTGCGAATATGGCACAATGTCGCGTTTTTGCTCGAAAAACTCACCAATTATTTCATTATTCCGATCGTAAATTCTGGTGGGAATATCCACCACGTGTGCGGTAACTTCGACGTCTTTTGACGTAAAAGTCATGCCTTTTCGAATTTCTTCTGTTCTGTCTATCAGACGTTTGTAGCGCGCGAGCTTCTGCAGAGCTTCAGCCCTATCTCCTTTCCAGCTTATATACACCACACCCACATATAGAGAAAATAATAGTACCAATCCACACGGGATATAGATAAAAACAACCTTTTTGTGCGCAAGGATCCATCCTGCAGTTATTTGAATGAAATCGAACACTTTTGTTAGGAATTGATTGAAGGTTTCCATATTATGCAATCACTCTGTATAGAAATATAAATTTCAATTATTTTTTTTCACAAAATAATTTGATGAGTAATGCTATAAAAAATTTTACTTTTTCTTTCTTCGATGCGTATTAATGTGAGAGAGGAAAGTTTT
>DYLV01000033.1 GCA_020721925.1 Leptospira biflexa | reverse complement strand
ACAGTTACCGGTTTGGGTGTTTTCATTGAATTGGATGACGGGATCGAAGGGCTTGTCGGCAGCAACGATCTTTCCTGGACTAAAAAGTCGGTTAACCCGCGGGATCTTTTCAAAACCGGACAAAAGGTTGAAGCGCAGGTCCTTGGGATTGATAAAGAATCAAGAAAAATGTCTCTCGGCATTAAACAGCTTCAGCCGAATCCATGGGATTCTCTTGCGCAGCGTTATCCTGTAGGCACCGTAATGAAAGGGAAAGTGAAAACGATAGTGCCATTCGGGATTTTTGTCGAAATTGAGGAAGGTATTGATGGGCTGGTGCATATTTCCGATGTTTCGTGGGAGGAGGATAATAAAAACACGGTAGATAAATATAAACCCGGTGATGAAATTGAATTTAAAATTATTGGAATAGACAAAGAAGAAATGAGGGTTTCGTGCGGCATCAAACAGCTGACAAAGTCACCCTGGGAAATAATCAGCGAGAAATATCCGCCAAGGACGCGTCTTTCCGGTGTTGTGACGCGAATAACCGGCTTTGGGCTTTTCGTACGCTTGGAGGATGGAATTGAGGGACTGGTACATGTTTCCGAAGCATCGCGAAAGAAGGTTGAAGATCTCAATGAACTTTTCAAAGTTGGTGATACGGTAAACGTGGTGGTGCTCGGGGTTGATGTTGAAAAGCGCCGGATTTCGTTAAGCATTAAGCATTATGATATGATGACGGAAAAAGAGGAATTGAACAGGATACTTCAATCCAGCAGCCCGTCCAAAGTTACCCTCGGAGATATTATGAAAAATAAATTGAGCGGTGATCGGTAGGAGGAGCGATGGAGCGTAGAAATATACAAATAGAAAGAAATATTATTGAAAAAGCCGTCATGGCGGCAAAAGATTTTTTAAAAAAGCACCGTTCAAAAGTTCTTTATGCTATTTTAACTTTTATTTTTCTTTTTGTGGCGGTCGTGAGCGCGTACCTGTATTATGATCATCGCGCAAAAGTTGAGATGGTCAGGTTCGAACAGATCATGGAGCAGTACAGGTCTCTCGAAAAAAAAGCGGATGTTACTCCCGAGGCATTTTCAATGGCAATAGGCGAGATGAAAAATCTCGTAGAATCATCCCGGTGGGGATTCGTCCATACAATGGGGAATTATATTTTAGGCGGCATGTATTTAAAAAATAAAAATTATGACGATGCCAGAAGGCATTATCTACAGTTCGCTGATCGGAACCCGAAATCAGATTTTGCTATTCTGGCATTGCGAAACGCAGGAGTAGCTTCAGAATATTCAGGAAATTTCAGTGACGCGCTAGAGATTTACCAGAAGCTTGAAGCACTTCACGGCAATTCAAGCTACGGAGATCAGATCTATTACGATTGCGCACGAATGTATCAGAAAAAAGGTGATCTTTTCAAAGCAAAAGAATATTTCAGAAAAGTAATCAGCTTGCACCCGAGGTCGATTTTTTCACTGCGCTCTCGACATAGATTGTTCCTGTTGTCGTACCAGGAGAAAAATCTAAAATAATGTTGACAGGCTCAACGCCTGTTATTTATCTGCATGAATTCAACCAGTTGAAATTTTAATAAATGGAGTCAGATTGTGGCTGTACCAAAGAGAAGAAAATCTAAAGCAAAATCCCGCATGAGGCGTTCGCATGACGCCATTGGAGTTCCAAATCTTCGTCCATGCCCGAGATGCGGAGCGTATGTTCTGCCGCACAGAGTGTGCCCTGAATGCAATCATTATAAGGGGGAGCTTATCATGGAAAAAACCGTAAAGATTGTTGAAAGCAAATAATTACTGATGCCGTGCGTGAGATATTTGAAAAGTGTGTTGTTATGGGGTAATTTTTTCGCGCTTTTTTGTTTTGTGCCTGATAGAATTTATAGAATATTATGTCTTGACATTCTATTGCGCATTATAGGATGTATATTTGTTGCGAATGTAGCTCTTTAAGATCGAATGATGCAAGGCAAATGTTTTTGATCCAAAGCGGTTTACATGAGAAAAGTGTTGCCGGGAAAAAGGGTGATTGGTAGACTGCGCAATATTCTTGGCAGCATATATCGTGTGGGAAGGAGGCGAGAAAGGCATGTCGGTTGATTTCGAGAAAGTGAAGAAAATAATTGTCGACAGGCTGGGAGTAGATGAAGCCGAAGTGACAATGGAAGCTTCGTTCGTCGATGATCTCGGGGCTGATTCCCTGGACACTCTGGAGCTGGTTATGGCTCTGGAGGAAGAATTCGGAATAGAAATTCCCGATGAAGATGCTGAAAAAATCATCACCGTAGGTGATGCGATTAAATATATTCAGGAAAAGCTTAAAAGCGCCTGATACAAAAAGTTGTATTGGTGGAAGTAATATCCTGCCTTTTCAACTTGACGGGCGTTGAGCTTGTGTAAAAGGCATTACGTCTTCATCATGGATTTTGAAGAGAAAAAAAATTTTACTGAAAAGAAAAAAAACAGAAACCGCCAACTGGAAAGCCTTCAAAGGAAAATTAAGGTAAAGTTCGGCAGCAAAAGCCTTTTAAATCGCGCGTTAGTGCATCGTTCATACGTAAACGAATCCGGACATTCAATCATGGATAATGAGCGCCTGGAATTTTTGGGTGATTCTGTCCTTGCGCTTGTGGTGAATGAGTATCTTTTTAAAAGATTCGAAAACTACAAAGAAGGCGACCTTGCGAAAATCAAGTCTGCCGTGGTGTCTGAATCGACCCTTGCAAAAGTTGCATCGGAACTGAATCTGGGAAGCTATATCCTTATGGGTAAAGGTGAAGAATGCAGCGGGGGACGCTTTCGCGAATCGATACTTGCCAATACCATGGAGGCCCTCATTGGCGCAATGTATCTTGATGCGGGGCTGAAAACAACCCGGAAGTGCATTCTTTCGCTTCTGAAAAAAGATATCGAACGCATCGATCAGCTATCCTACCTAAGGGATCCCAAAACGACACTTCAGGAAATAGTTCAGAAAAAGTACAAAACTCAGCCGGTCTATGAAGTGGTGGAAGAAAGAGGGCCGGATCATCAAAAAGAGTTTATTGTGCGCCTTGTGGTAAACGGCAATGAAGTTGCGAGGGGGAAAGGAAATAGCAAACGAAAAGCAGAGGCAGAGGCCGCACGGTTGGTGCTGGAACTTGTACATGAAAAAGGCAATTCGGTTTTGTGATAAAGATTATTCTTTTCGCTGCTTCTGTGTTTCATGATATCATAATGAGAATAGCGAATGATTTTTAAACATACCATACGGATTCGTGTTGGGGCACTTGTCGTTGAAAACGGGAAGGTTCTTCTTGTATCACATAAAAAAGAAGGTCATGTGTATTGGCTCCTCCCTGGCGGAGGCGTCGACTATGGCGAGAAACTGCCTGATGCGCTCAGACGTGAAGTATGTGAGGAACTTAACGTTGAAATTGATGTCGGAGATGTTGCATTAATTTTTGAATCGATTGAACCGAACGGAGGACGCCATATTCTCAATATTGTTTTTAATTGCCGCCTTGAAACTAAAAATATTCAAATCGGCGATGAACCGCGTCTGAACAGCTACCAGTTTTTTCTACCGGATGAAATTATGAAAATACGAATGTTTCCCGCAGTCAATGACGAAATTGCAGGGCTTTTGTCCGGTAAACTGGAAACTGTGTACCGTGAAAAAGCATGGGTGCTGCTATGAGGTACATTACTGTCCGTACCAGAGACGGTGATTATGACATCGTACTCGGCAGGCGCGCGCTCGATGACATGGACCTTGCACAATTATCAGAACAATTCGATATGGTGGGGTGTATTGTAAGCGAACGAGTGCTTGCCTTGCATGAGGATACCGTCCAGAAAATAGCCGCACGCTTCGGGGGGAAAATCTATCCAATGAGGGATGGAGAAGAAAATAAGAATTACCTGCATGCAGAGAGATTTTTCAACCTCTTTCTCAAAGAAGGGTTTACGAGAAAATCGCTTTTAGTTGGCATAGGCGGAGGGGTTGTCGGAGATTTTTCGGGTTTTTGTGCGGCGGCATACATGCGCGGGATTGCAATTATCCATATTCCCACGACGCTTCTGGCGATGGTGGATTCGAGCATCGGCGGAAAAGTTGCGGTAAATATTCATGCCGGAAAGAATATTGTGGGAGCGTTCCATCAACCCCAAAGCGTAATCGCCGATACACGGTTTCTCCACTCTTTGCCCGTAAGTGAAATACAAAACGGCATCGCCGAAACGATTAAGCATGCCCTCATAGGCGAGCTGAGGCTGATTCCCATCCTGAACCGCCATACGCTGACATCTATTCGTGAAGATGAAGTGATGGAGGAGCTTATTTTCCTTTCTGCGTCATTTAAAGCCGCAGTGGTTGGACAGGATGTCAGGGAAGCTGAGATACGGGCAATTCTCAATTATGGGCACACGGTCGGCCATGCGCTTGAATCATGGATGCACTACAAAGAAATTTCGCATGGCGAGGCTGTCGCCTGGGGGATGAAGGCAGAAGCCGAAATTTCCAGAAGGATGGGTTTCCTGAGTGATACTGACGCAAAACATATTCATGAATTACTTGCGCGCTACAATTTTGCCGAGAAGCCGCCTGCATTCGATCCTGCAGGAGTGCTCGAGCATATGAAATTCGACAAAAAAAACATCAAAGGCTCCTTGCGATGTGTACTATTAAAAAAAATTGGCGAACCCCTGTACAACATTGAGGTTGAGGCAAGTCTTGTTTTTGAGGTACTCAAAAATATGGGTGAACAATAAAATATGGTCGAAAATTTATCATACAGCATCGAAGATCGCGAAGGGACCAAGATTATCAATCTCAGGGGAGGTATTCATATCCTTTCACGAGAGGACCTGGCCGCGCTTGTGAATAAGGTTTCCCAAAAGAACAATGTCATTCTCAACCTCCGCGAAGTCGAATTGCTCACCTCGTCAGGAATAAACATCCTGGTGGAGATATCAAATGAAGCGCGAAAGAATGCAAAGCGGGTAGTGATTCTCGGCCTTAAAGAAGAATTCATTAAAATCATCGATGGACTCGATCTATATGAGTATTTTATTTTCGTCGACAGCGTCGAAGAAGGGCTGATGAAATTAAAATTTTTCACTTAATGAATCGGATCTTCATTATTGCTATACCCGCGACCATCTCCATCCGCAAAAGAGCCGAGTTTTGCAAGTGAGGCAACCGCACAGTGGAAAAGGCAGCCGGTGATCAAAAGAGATTGAAGCGATTCGTTTTCCTTGCCCATATTCTGGATCTGCCTGGTAATGTAGATGCAGTTATCCATGATTTCGCGCAGCAGATGGTTGTTGAAGGCACTCCCGTCTTCACCTTGAGACATGTCTGACGATGCGCTTCGCAGTGAAAGTTTGATGATAGAGATGATCATCGAATGAAAAAACGCATCGAAGTCTTCGCGGTATTCTATTTCTTCTCCGTTTTTCAGCCGAATCATTGGCCCTACCGGCCGCTTTTTATTTTATTTTGAATCTCGGAAAATCTGTCCTTGAAAATGCTTCCAAGTGTGGACGAATCGGCATTTTGCGCACATTCGCCCTGATATGTCTGAAATTCGTTGGCTTCCTGTAAAGAGACTGCGCCTCTTTCGCTGAGAACAAGTTTTCTTTCCTCGGGAGAGAATTCCTTCACAGCCACTTTTATTGATGAACCCGTAGGGTATTGGGAAGGGATGTCTCCTCGATTTTTTAAAAGCTCGCTTCTCGGTGCAAATCCTTCCATGCCGTTTTCAAGCCGTAAGGTCAGGCCGTTTGAGCGGGAAGATTCCACTGTGGCGGTGTGAACTTCACGCGAAAAGGAAGACGTGTCGAGTATCCATGGATCGGCTTCATTGGTGATAAGTTCGAGCAGAATTTTTTTCTCGGATTTTCTGATCTCAAGAATTTTTACCATTATTGTTTCATTGAGCGCAAGGACGTCCTCGGGTTTATTGATTTTTTTCACAAGGCTCATCCTGTTGACCGGAAGAAATCCCTCTATCCCATCTTCAAGTTCCACGAATGCCCCATTTTTTATGATATTCACCACCCGACCATTTACCTGCTGGCCTTCTGAAAATGAATCAATCTTAAGCCATGGCTCAGGAAGCATTTGCTTGTGGCTGAGCACCATCCTGCCGTCTTCATCGAATTCGAGTATTTTCGCGCTAATCCTTTCACCCTCTCTGAATCTGGATAAATCAGGCTGCCTGCTCCATGATATCTCGCTTTTGGGAATGAAAGCTTCGATGCCGTCTAAGTCCACCGTCATGCCAAATTTATGTAGAGAGGTAATCGTTCCGGCGATTGTATCGCCTGCTTTTACCGATTTTGCCAGCTCTTCCTTGCGCTTTTCGTGTATTGTATCAAGTAATACTCTTCTTGATACCACAATATTTCTTCCGCGCTCGGCGTATTCCACAATCAGAAATTGAAATGATTTATGTACATAGTCATTGGGGTCGTTCGATACTTTGCGGTCGATCTGTGAAATAGGGCAAAAGCAATTGATGCCGGATACCATCACTGAAAAGCCGCCCTTGATTGATGCGGTTACCTGGCCGGTAACGGGAATCTTTTCGCGATAGGCAGTACGCATAAGTTCGGGGGTGGCATTTCCATGCCCTATCGAGGTGGTGAGACGAATTTCGCCTCCGGATGTGGAAACCACATAGGCAGATATTTCATTTCCTTTTTCAACTGAAAGCCGTCCGTTTTTATCACGAAATTCGGATAGATCAATAATCGCCTCGCTTTTGCCTGAGATATTGACAAAAACGGAATCCCGGGATATAAAAACGACCTTTCCTTTGACCTGATCACCTACAGCAAACTGATTTTGAGGCTTCAGCGATTTTTCGAGCAATGTCTCGAAACTTTCTTCCTGGGTATTGTAAGAGGTATTGTCGGGCATGGGTTACTTCCTGCGCATTTGAGAGTAGAGTATAGGCTTTTCGCCTGAATTATCGGTATCATCAGGGGATAGGATTTGTGTCAAATAAAAAATGTATTCATTGAGTGCATCCGACGCCTGAAAAACAAGCCGGGTAAAAAAATATTTGACAGCATTAGTCTAATATTGATAATTAACTAAAAGTTTCCGTGTACGCGAGAGGGCGTACATATACTATTACAAATGCGTGCGAGGTTTGCCATGAAAAAAGTCCTTATTGCGCTGAGTATTCTTTTCGCCATGAGCGCTTTCCTTTTCGCCCAGGACGTTAAACAGGACGCTAAAAAGGAATCGTCGAAATCCGCTAAGGAATACATCGCAGATTTAAACAGCAATGATGAAAATATTATTATTCGAGCGGCCGATTGGCTTGGGCAGGAGAAAGAATCCGATGCATTGCCGGGTTTGAAAAAACTTCTCAAAGATGATAGCAGAGCGAAAGTGCGCCTCCATTCAGCGATGGCAATGGGCTACATCGGCGACAAATCGGCAGTTGATTCATTGAATGACCGTTTGCTTATTGAGCCGGAGGCGGATGTGAGATATACTATCATCCTTTCTCTGACACGAATCGGAATTTCTGAAGAGAAGCATGTAGAGGTGCTGAAAAAAGCCCGCGATGCTGAAACCGACATCATTATTCGCGATTACATGGATAAGATGGTGGCAAAATATAAAAAATAAGGGAATTATCAAACTATTTCGTACGTTGTTCCCTTGTGGGCACAAAATATAGCTAAAACCGCTTTCTTTTCTGGTGTCTGGAACGATGAAAGCGGTTTTTAGATGTGCGCACAATTTCTTAATGATTTAAAGATCTCTGTAAGAATAAACCATTTTTAAGCTCGTACGCGGCTGTGCCTCCCTGGCCCGTGCAGCCGTTTATGTGGCAGGGGCAGATAATTGGGAGATAACTTTCATAAAATCGTGGCAAGAAAATGCTGAAACCGGAAGAGGTGAAATATCTCGTATTCGACATCGAATCGGTGCCGGATGCCACGCTTATAAAAAAAGTAAAATATCCGAATATGGATATCGATGATGAGACTGCCGTTCGAAAATTTCAGGAAGAGATACTTGAGACCAGCGGTGGGACGAGCTATTTTATTCCGGTTACCTTTCAATTTCCGGTTTCAATTTGCATTGCAAAGGTTAAGGAAGACTTTACACTTTGCGATATTGTATCGCTGGATGAGCCGAAATTCCGCCCTTCCGAAATGACGCGACTTTTCTGGGATGGAATTGAACATGTATATTCAAACGCAAAGCTGGTGACGTTCAACGGACGGGGTTTTGATGTCCCACTGATGGAGTTGATGGCATTTCGATATGGCATTAGAGCCTCGCGGCATTTCAAGGACAAGTTTGCCTCCCGGTTTCGGTATGGCGATAAGCATTTCGATATTCATGACTGGCTTTCGAATTATAATGCGATCAGGGTCTCGGGCGGATTGAACCTGTTGGCGAAAGTGCTTGGAAAGCCCGGCAAGATGGAAACAACGGGCGACGATGTGTACGATATGTATGTGCAGGGCAAACTCAAGGAAATAAACGAATACTGCACACACGATGTACTCGATACCTATTTTGCATTTTTACGCACCAGAATTCTTTTCGGCGAGCTGACGCTTGAAAGGGAAAAATTCATTCTGGAAAAATCACGGGAATATATCATATCGCAGGTTGAAAAAATTCCTGCCTTGTCGAAATATCTTGAGAACTGGGGCGACTGGGCGCCATGGCCATAAGCGTGTCTTTCAGGTAGAAATGCCTCGCCCGAAATTTTCATCAAGAAATTGAACAACCCTTCTGAAGACGTAGTGCGATCCTTCTCCATTAACGATGCCATGGCGGGAGGCGTGAATCTTGATGAGTTCTTTTCTTTTAGAGCCAATTTTTTCGAATATTTCGTCGGCGCTCTCCGGATTGACCACCGGGTCATGCGATCCCTGAATGATCAGTGCCGGAATTGAAACCTGCTTCAGGTTTTTTCTGACCACATCCATGAATTTCTCAAGTTCTCTGACACCTGCAATGGGATTTTTGAAATAATTAATATGTGGATTTTCCGGACGATTTTCTACGTATTCGAAACGGCCTTTTTCGATGTGCATTTTGCTGAGAAGCTTGTTCCATAGAACGACGGTGGAAGCAAAATTGGAAGCGATGTTTTTTAGATATAGAGGTGCGTTTATAGAAATGACACATTTAAAATGCTCGTTTTTTAAAGCAGCTTGAAAGAGAGCTAAATCGCCACCGGTTGAAAAACCCACAATGGCAAATTCCCGGCATAAATTTTTAATTATTACATAACCGCGATTGACCGACTGATACCAGCTTTCCCATCTTCGTGTGGCAAGGTCTTCATATGAGGTGCCATGTCCTCTTAGGCGGACTGTATAAACGGCATAACCGCTGCGGTAGAGATGCGTGGAAAGCGCACGCACTTCCTCCGGCGCCGCGAGATACCCGTGCACTATCAGCACGCCGAGTTGATTTCCAAAACACCTTTTTAGCAGAAAGGGTTTACCGATTTTTTCGGGTTTTGATTCATTTTGAATGAAGAATTTCTTGTAATCCCTTTCAAACTTGTCCATGTCGCGCAAAAGGAATTTTTTTCGTATAATACGCCTGATAATCCAGGAAGGAAGTAACATGATCCTGTTGATATAGCTTACGAGGTTTTCCATAGGTTCAATTTCGTTTTTTAGAACTTCGACAATATTGTCTGTGCGGATGGTATGAAATTCATACGGGCGGGAGAATCGTTCCCGGTGTCGCATTATCCATCCGTTTTCTACGGTTATCACGCCGTCCGATTTTGCCGCATCGATAAAACTTGCGTAGCGGTCATGATAGTCATCGGAAAGAAGAAATCCCTGCCGAAATTTCAGATTTGTGTGATGCGATGCGATCTCAACATCCCGCAGATGGTCAATTGCAAGATATGCCCTATTTTTAAAATCGGTTTCCTTAATCCTGTTTTTGTAACAGCGGGTGAGGATATACGCGAATACATGATCGTGGTTGACAGTGGTCATCGAATATATCGAGTTCATATATCGGTACATCAATTGCAGGCTTTCTTGTTTCAAAGAAAGTTCGCGTTCCATGTCGCTGTCGAAGAGATAGAGTTTGGTGTTTTCAATTGCCTTTCTGTTTCGCTTCTTCTCAAGATAAGAAGAAATTTTTATTGGTTCTCCGAAATTTATATCAATATCAACCCCATCGATAATCATTGCGCCTTCAACCTCAAGCTCTTCGTTCAGGCGTTCAGGAATTTTTTCGACAAATCGCGATGCAAGCCGATTGAGAATATTATTGCGTGCGCGGATGGGGAAATACGTTATGTTCACCGGAACGATGGCGGTTTCCTGTGATACGATCGATCTGAGTGAATCTTCAGGTATGTTAAAAAAATCGCGGTATTGATTTATCCCTTTGTAGTATCCATTTTCAACGAAGTATTTGAGTTTTTGCCTGAAAAATTCAGCACGCAATGCCAGAAGCGCCGCCCCGGTGTGAGGGGGTCTCCGTATTCCGGTATTGTAGATCATAAATTTCCCCTTCTCAACCAACTTCTTGTCTTTGATCATCTGGCCTTCCGGATAGATGAGGCAGGCAAGCTCCCCGGTGAGAAGCGCCGACGTCATGGTTTTGAATCTGTCGGTATCTGCGGTGGAAATCGCTCCTATTTTATTTAAATATCTTCCGAAAGCGCCGCCGAAAAAAGAATGGTGGGCTAATGATAGTACAACTTTGCCGGTAATTTTGTTGATGATGTACGGCAGAAAGAATGTTTCCATCCGTGTGAAATGGTTGATGACATAGAGCACAGGACCATCGGGGATTCTATCTTCATCGTGGGTGCGTATGGATGCATTTGTTGTTTTAATGATCGCATTGATGGCGGCACCAGTCATTTTGAGTAAAAAATTAGAAAGTTCCATTTCAAGCCTCGAGCCTATTAGTATCGTCTGTTGAGATAATCGTCTATGATGGTTCCATGATCAAAAGCCATAGGTTCTGGCAAATTCCGTGGATTGCAAACGATAACTCTGCGCGCATCATCTGCGGCGCGCGGTTGACCTGTGGATCGTGCAATAAAGACCGTGGTGATTGTGTGTTGACGGCTGTCTCGGAGAGGGTCTGAATATGAATGAAATTGTCTGATAAGCGTAACCTCGAGCGATGTTTCTTCTCGCGCTTCACGAACCGCGGCGCTTTCCAGTGTTTCCCCATAATCGACGAATCCGCCGGGAAGTGCCCAGCCGTACGGTTCATTTTTTCTCTCAATGAGAACAATCTTTTCAGGGTCTCCGTCTATTTGTATGATGATGTCAACAGTAGGGACAGGATTTCTGTAAATTCCCATATCACTGAGTCCTCTCTGGAAATTCTTTAATGAGGGTGATTTCGTTTCCCGTATCGTTAAAACGCACTTGAAATACAGATTTAACGATCTCAAGACCCACCCCGTGGTAATTTTTCACTATATCATGCTGGAGCGACTTCGATTCATCAAGAAGAAATTTTTTCCAGTCGAATCCTTTCCCTTCGTCCCGGATTGTATACACGACTCTGTCTTTGTCCATGTAGTACGAAACGTATATTTTTCTATTGTTCAGATGATCTTTACTGCACTCCCTTAACAGGAGCTCCCAGTAATTTTCTTTTTGCGCTTTTAATTGTGTTTTCTTTTCGAAGCTGATTTCCAGATTGCCGTGCTCGATGGCGTTCATAAATACTTCCTGCAAAGCAACCTGCGCCATGAGAATAGTGTTTTTCGGCAAACGGTCCTCAAGGTTTCGAGTGAGCCGGTGGCATAACAGGAAAATAATTGATAAGTCGTTGTTGATGATATAGTTGCTGGATTCATTGGTCAGAAAGTTTTTTGTCAGGCTATCAGCATGAAGGAGAGCGCCTATTGCAAGTATATGTGTTACCTCGTTTGCTTCCATTATGGGTATCAGCCTGAAAGATATTGAAACCGGTTCATTATCGCCATTGCGCCTGCAGGAACAGATGAAATTAGTTTCATTGCCTTCAAAGACTTCTTTCAGCTTTGTGAGGAATTTTTCGTGAATGCGACGATTGCTGAACTCGGGATGGATGAGATTTCGAAATGGGTGTCCGATGAGATCGTGCTTCTGGTAGTATAATGTGCGGATAAATGCCTTATTGAAGGAAAGAATCTGCCCGTACTGGTTTAGAATAATAATCATTTCATCATTGTTGTCGTACGCATAGCGCATCCATTTGTATTCTTCCGTGGTGTTGTATGGGGTTGCAGACGATGCACTTAAATTCCTTTGAAGGAGCTTTGCTGAGAAAAGGAACAGGAGTAGTGAACATACAACAAGAAATAGGTACTGCCTAAAGCCGGCTTTTTCAATTATGTCAAGTTCGGACAAAACGGCAAAAAGCGGAACTATTAATAAAATAAGCGCATATACCATGTAGCGGCTCGCCGGGCATTTCATGGGTCAATCTCCGAACCGGCAAATGGGCGTGCCGTTATTTCCTGCGAAAGATCGGATTCGTGGTTAAAGGGGGTATCTGGTTTATATGAATCATACGCGCTGACTGCAACATAATACAGAATGGTATTTTTCAATGCAGGATAATGGAGAACGGCGTGTTTATCGCGCTTTTTATTTTCATTTATAATATCATTGGTAATCTCAATTTCAATTATGTTACCCTTCATATTTGCGGCCGCCGGGATCCTTTTCCCACCAATGTGCGATATTACGCCATCGTATTTTTTCGATCGGATTCCGTAATAAATTTTATACCCGAGCACATCATTTTCGGGATTTTTATTCCAGCGTATTGTAAACCGTCTGTCTTTCACGGAAGAGATTCGAACGCCCGCTGGCGGATGGGGGGGAAGATCGTTTTCGTACTTCACTGCGACATCATACAGAGAGGGAGAGCGTTTTCCGTCTGGAGAAGCTATCAAATGCGCCCGCCATTGGAGATATTTACCCCGAAGGTAATCGCCTTCTTCGGTTTTCTTTTCGTGAATTCTTCGCTGGCCGCGCGAAATGCGATACCATCGCGGGCCGGTGTCGCGTGGGTCGAAAAGATAATCTGAAATTCGCATTTCCATCCAGATAAAGGTGCCTTGTGGTATGATTTCCTCCCAATCAAAGGAGCTGATCTTTGTGCCGGAAAGGGGGAGGGTGTATACGGGACTGGTCAGCACTCCTTCGCGGTTTACCGGAAGACGTCCCTTTTCGCCTACTGCTTTATAGCGGTGATAGGCAAACGCAGTTTCTTTTTTCAAATCCGTGTACTCGCGGTGGGCAATGCGTATTTCGTCGATAATTCCGTAGAAATCCTTTCCGATTACTAAAAGCGGCATATCTTCGCAGCGGAATAATGGCGTATAGGTGTCTATGAAAGGTTCTCGTGTGCGGGTAATATATGCAGTCTCCTCTTCATTCCCATTGAGATAACGGCCGATTTTACCGGATAGGCGATCGTAGCTGAGCATAAAATGATACCAGCGGTTGGTTTTAAGAGATTTGCCGCGGTCAAGATATACATCGACGGGGTGTCCTTCGGTGTTTCGAAAGACACCATAAAACCTTGCGTGGATACGACCGTTGATGAGCGCTATCTCGAAACCGTTTTTTATACCGGAAAGATACCCGATTCGTTTCATTAATGTCTGATTACCCGTGAGTGAGGACGGTCTAAAACGGAATTCGATGGTAAAAGAGCCGAGATCGGTGCATTCGGTGAGCCACAGGCCGGAACTGGTTTCAAGCTCAATGCGGTCCATGGTGCGGTAAAACTTTGCGCCTCCGCCACCGAGCACTCCATTTCCTTTTTCCATTTCATACGAAGCATGGCGCACTTTATAGTGATTTGTGTCGTCTCGGATAAGTTCGGGTGACGATTGGTTGAATGAAAGAACCAGATCGGTGATGTGAGACACGGTGTCGGGAGCATAGGTATTATCCACCAGAGAGAAGATTTCCCTTCCCTGAAGGTCTTTCGAAATTGTGATATTCATCAAATCGGCACCTTTTGCGGAAAAACGCATGATGCCGCGGGGTGGGAGTCCGGAGGCTAACAGTGCAAAAAGAGAAATCGGCAGCATGTAGCGAAAAAATTTCATTTTGTAAATGACTTTTCAATCGCAGCAATTTTTTCCAGCCGGCGCTGATGCCTTCCGCCTTCGAATTGTGAGGATAGCCAGGTCTGTATGATTTTAAGCGCAAGATCTTCCCCGAGGATTCGCGCACCGAGAACCAGCACATTTGCATTGTTATGGCGGCGCGACATTTCGGCCATTAAGCAATTTGTACACAATGCCGCTCTGATTCCGGGGAATTTATTTGCGGTGATTGAGGCGCCGATACCGGTTCCGCAAATGGCAATTCCCATTTCCGCGGATCCGGAAGTTACTTCCCGCGCAACAGACCCTATATAATCGGGATAGTCGCAGGATTCTTCGGTATAAGTGCCGACATCCGTAAAATTGATATCGGTGAATTTTTGTTTGATAATTTCTTTCAGTTTTACGCCCGCATGATCCGAACCGATTGCAATTTTCATGAATACCTCGAAAAAAATAATGAGATAGAAAAAAATTTTTCTTTTTTGCCCTCAGATGCGTATTAATAATGAGAGAGCACAATTGAAACGAATTATTCCGATATTCTTTCACTACATTACGAAAACACACACCTGCGCTTTACAGGTACAAGTGATCGTTTCTGTGCTCATTGCTCATATTTGTGCGTTTCTTAATCTTTTGTCAATCTTTTCTTTGTATTAAAGAGGGAACGTAAAAAAACGTATGGGTAGCTTTGAAAACCGCTTTCATCATGATAAATGGCATAAAAGGAAGCGGTTTTTACCCATATACGTGCACACCAATTACACAGTTTTTCGAAGTTTCCTTTTTTTAGCAATGTGCGCATGTGCCATAATACGTATGGGAATAGCCCATTCTTTAATGACTATTGTGCAGTGCCTGGTTTTTTTAGATGACTAAAATTTGATTGTCAATTATATATGCGCTAAAATGCAATATATTATCGATGTAATGAATAAACGGCTTTGAAAAACATGGAAAATGTAATAGAAGAAAAAACACCGAAAGGCATTGTCCTCAAAATAATGGTCGATAAATTGAAGTTTCTCGCTTTTGCACGGGGAGGCGCTACTGTCTATTCCGATGAAAGTAAAACGAAATTGCTTCATGATATACCAACTGTGGTTTTCATCGGCTCGGATTTTATTGTACCTGCAACAGCATTGAAAGGCGATTACTCTCTTCATAAGGTTTTGAAAGGGAAGGCTCTGGTTTCATTTCAGCTGAACGAAAAAGATGAGGAGAGGTATCTTTTTCTTCCTGTGATAAGCGCAGTGGACCTCATCCCTATAAAAGTAAAAAAAATGAATTCAGTAGCCGAACTGGTGAAAGCGATACAGGCAGGATTGAAGCCACGCTATATTATTGTAACGAACACAATCACCCGCGGCGATGTGATTATCATCAAAAACAGGTTTACCGGGGCACACATTATACTGGTTGATGACAAAAAAACAACATTCGAGGCAGAATTATTTCAAAATATTGAGGATAAAAAGATTCCTTCTGAGCGCAGGGCAACGGACATTATTAAAGAAATAAATATAAACATGCTTTCGAACAATCCGGTTTTTCTGGCTCGACTTCATCTGAGGGAACTGAATTTTGCAAAAGTAAGCCAGCTTCTGTTGGACTTCGATCTTTCAAAAGAAGACACTGAATATATTTTATCTTTTCTAAATACCTTAATTAAACGATCTGAGGCAAAAGAAGAGCTTGCGAATCATATTGATAAAATCAACCTTTTGAAAAAATCTTTTCAATTTTATCTGAACCTGCTGAATTATAATGACGATGAAATAAAGAAAATGATACATGAATGTCGAAGCGCAAATGACATTGCAGCATATAGAACATTGATTGCGAAAGTTAAGCCGATGCATGCAGGAAATGAAACGGAATTCGCTTTTACCGATTACGAAAACATGCTGTATGAACAAAATGAACGGCTGCAATCGTAATTGCTGTATTGTGTATGGGAAAATCTTATTCGCTGGTTAACAGATAGACCCCCCAAGAGCTTCTTTGCATACGCATGTGAGAGGTAGCATGAGAATATATGTATTGTGCATTTTATATGTATGCATGCTGATGCTGGAAATGTGCGTATCGGCACATGCTGTCACATCGCGGGCAGCGCGCGAAATACCGATTCGAGTATTTTTCAACAATTCTGAAAGCAAAGATCCTTCTCATTCAATAGAGCGCGGTCTTATTGAACTCATTGATACGGCCGAAAAAACCTTTGATGGCGCATTCTACGAGCTATCTTCCGAAAAAATATGTAACAGGCTTATTGCGCTTCAGGCTCGAGGGGTAAAAGTTCGGCTTGTCATTGAATCGGATGCAAAGGCCAGCCCGGGTGTACGCAGGCTTCTTGCGTCCGGTATTCCCATCGTCTTCGACAATTCGGAAGGACTTATGCATAATAAATTTGCAATTGTTGACGGGGAGGCGGTGTGGACCGGATCCTATAACCCCGTACCGGGTGCCGCGTATCACGACAATAACGCGGTGCTTGTGTATTCACGCACACTTGCAGAAAGGTTTAGCGCGGAATTTCGCGATATGTTTGAAAAACAGCTCTTCGGTCGTGCAAGAAGGGGCCGCCCTTTCGATAGATTGATTGCGATCAGCCCCATCAGCGTACATGACGAAACCGTCAGGGCATTTTTCTCACCGCGACACAGGATTGAATCGATACTTGCAGAACTTGTCCGGGGTGCTTCATCACGTGTTTATTTTATGTCATTTTCTTTCACCAGCGATTTTATCGGAGAATCGTTGATTGAACTCGCGAGAAGAGGGGTATCGGTGCATGGTATCATGGAAGAGCGTGGGGCATTTTCTGCATTTTCTGAATATATGAAATTCAGGGTTGCAGGAATCGATGTGAGAATCCGCCGGGGAAGAGGAATAATGCATCACAAGGTGATTGTGATCGATGGAAGAATCGTAATTACTGGTTCGTTTAATTTTTCCAGAGGTGCGGATTCAGTTAATGATGAAAATATCGTGATTATTGAAAGCGAAGAGGTCGCACGCGCGTATATGGATGAGTTTCACAGAGTGCGCGCACGCTCGGGATGACGTGTTTTATTTCGCGCGTTTTTTATATATCCGATATATGACCCAGCAAATGATGACTATGGCAAGGATGACCGCAGCTGCAATATTGTATTTTCGCAGAAGTTCCTCAACGCTTCGGCGCACCTCAGCCCAATTATTTCCAAGGCGATAACCCGCCAGAATCCAGATGTAGTTCCAGACCGCAGCGCTTGCAAGTGCGTATAAAAAGACTTTGAAGGGGCGAAGCATGGAAGCGCCTGCGACAAGCGAAATGACCGAGCGGATGCCGGGGAGAAATCGGTTTGCAAGAACAACAACATACCCGAATCGCGAAAACCAGTGTTCACCGTGCGAGATGCTCTTTGCCGGAAAAAAGCGAAAATCTCTCTCCATGAAAAACTCTTTCCCTAAAAACCAGCCGAAACCGTACAGGATAATAAAGCCGACAGTGCTTCCGAGCGTGGTTATCACATATACAAGGGTAAAATCAAGCTTATTCTGGCCTACCAGAAAAGCGCCGAGTGCGGTGATGGTGTCGCCGGGTATGGGCGGTAAAAGGTTTTCAATAACCGAGCTTAGAAAAAGAAACAGATACAGTATCCCGGCAGGCGCATTGAGCACCTTTTCGATAAGAGAATCAATAAATCCAGACATATTTTGCACAAAAAAGAGTTGAAATCTCACGCGTGTGTATGTATCAATAATATTAGTTGTGATGACAAGAAAAAAATGATATGCAGAAATATTTCGAGTGAGGGCAATAATGAAAAAAGTATTATCTCTGTTTGCTGCAATTATTTTTGCTGCTGGCGCACTTGATGCATGCAGGACTGCAGAAAGCATTGGCCAGGCCAAATCTGCGCATGATAAATTTATTGAAGCGGATAAGGGGAAGGGAGAGCTTTTTCGAGTGCTGTATATGTCCGATACCTATAATGTCAAACAGATGTGGGGTGAAGGTTCGATTGTCAGGAATCCAGATCCAGGTGGCGATTCATACATGTGCAATGAGTTAAAAAAACATGACAAATTTGAAGAAGTAAAGGAATCCGTCATATCTGTATGGCTCTATCCCGACAGCGGCGCTCTGATGAAAATACGTCCCAAAGAACCGACATTTCTCTTTGAAATCGATAAATTGATACTGGAAGACATTCAGAGATGGACTTTTAAGTTTCCCAAAAAAACGGTGGTTCCTTCAAAATTCGAAGTGCGCTATCGTGTTGTGATCCGCAAAACGCTCTCCGATCAGGAAATCCTGAAAGATCTACAGGAAAGCCTCAAGGAAAAGAGCCGGTACTGAGTTTGCGTGCAGGCGTTGCGCATCCCGGCGACCATGAGCAAGAATAGCCACCGACGCAAAAACGTATTTTATAGCGATGTAGTATTGATGATAAACCTCACCGAGTTTTCATCGAGCAATAGCTTTTTTGAAATTTCTGTCGGCGTCCAGCCCTTGGTTGAAAGCTCGCGAACAACCTTTATTGTTCCTTCATTGACATGCTTTCCAAGAGGTATTTCTCCTTTCACCTGGCGTGAAATGGGGTTGTTCGTTTCAACTGCTTTGAGAAAATCCGCGAGCTGCTTAATCTTTCTGTCGGTTTCATCGTACATGCCCTTCAGACGGTTGTCGGTCTGATCAACTTCCTTTCGCATCGATTCAAGTTTCTGGAACATGGCATGGATCTGATCGATTTTGCGCTCAATGTGTTCCGAAAGACCCTCGAGTTCGCCGAATTTGTCCTTCACCTCGGTGATTTCCTGCTCGCGGGTTTTAAGCGAAAGCATCTTTTCTTCAATTGATTGCAAATAGGAAGTAAGCTTTTCGTTCTTTTTCTCCGAGCGTTCAAGCACTTTTTGAAATGATTTTACCCGCGTTTCGATGGCATTGATTATCATCTCGGTTCGTGTGACCGATTCGAGATTTTTTACAATGCTATCCTCGTATTCATGAAGTTCGTGAATTCGCGCATCGAGATCTTTGTAGCTTTCCGCGAGTGCGTCGATACGGGTATTCACCTGATCAACGCGGGATATTTTATCTTCTAAAAGATCTATTTTCCCGAGCACCGTATCGGTGAGGCCCATGATGCCCTGGATTTCCGATTCGAATTCGCGCACCTTCTCGCGTCGTGCTTCGAAGAACTTTATCTCTTTTTCGACTGTTTTTCTAATGTCTCTGAATTTTTGAACGTCCTCTAAGAATTTTTCCATCGATTTTGATTCATCTTTCGCCTGCTTCATAATTTCGTTAAAGCCCTGCAGCGTAGCTTCAACGCGGCGAATCATTTCATCGGTGCGGGTAAAAATGCTCTGGCTTTCTTCATAGCGGACAATTTCAGCACGGATATTGGCAAGACGCTCCTCCATCGCGGTGAATTCCATCTTTGCGCGATCCATTTTGTTTTCCATTGAGCCGGCAAACTGGCTTTCAAAATGGGTGAGATTTTCTTTGATTTGTTCGTATTTTTCGCCGAATTCGTCGATTCTGGTCATGATTTCTTCGGCTTCCCGGCGGGCTGCCTTCACAATATCGTCTTTCTTCGATATTGCGTGTATGCTGAGATTGTCGATCTCCGTTCGGACTTTATTGACTTCTTCTTCGAACGAGCTAATCAGTTTTGATTTCGACTGATCGATGTTGTCCTCGATGCCTTTGAGCTTCGTATAGACCCGGGTGATTTCCGAGTCGAGCTTTTCCATGAAGGACTCCTTAATGGAATTGAATTCTTCGACGGCACCGGTGATACTTGATTTGATGTCGTCGGATTTGGATTTAATTTCGGCAAAAACCGTGTTTTCAAGATCGGAAACGGTTGCTTCGAGTGACTCGATCTGACGGTTTACACCTGACATTTTCTTTTCGGCGAATTCAACCCTGCCCTCGATAGAAGTGGCGGTTTTATTCAATGTATCGACTTTTAATCTCATATTGTCCAGAAGCGCATTGCCGGATTCGGTCACACGGCTTTCGAGTTCTGTGAGAAGCTCTGAGAATTGCAAGGTCAATTTCTCAACTTTTTCATGTGATGCATTGATGAGCCTGTCTTCTTTGTCTTTTACGCTGTCTTTTATGCGATTGATCTGAAGCGTTATTTCTTCGGATAGTTCGCGCGAGCGCTCGCGTATTTTGTCGCTGAATGCTGCTGAGAGAGAGGCGGTTTCTCGTTCGATTCGTGTGAGATTTTCGGTAAGAAGCGAAACTCTTTTTGTAAAGTCTTCAAAATCCGCTCTGGCGGATGAGATAAATTCAATCTGTTTGTTAACATCGCGCGCTGCTGCAGATATAACTTTGAGATCTTCTTCAACCTTGCCTAAGTTCGATTTTTCAACATGGAGGCCTTTGAGTTTCTGTTCAACCTCCTGAATGGAATCCCTCAAGCCTGAATTTAGAGATGTCCCCTTTTTGATAAGAATATCCATCTCGATTGTGGCATCCCGGTACCGGCGCTGTTCTTTTTCGACAATCTTCTGAAAATCACTTGAGGCTTTATCTGCGTATCTTTTCAGCTTGATCATGCGGAGGTTAGAACGATCGAGTCTCCTGAAAATAAGCATGAGGGCAATGCAGGATATAAACGTAATAATATTCAAAGCCATACTCGTGCTCCGAAATTAAATTGTACGACCATAATACGTGGTTGATCGCGATGAAACAAAAATATAATAAAACAGTATACATACAATACATAGGATAAATTGTCAACCATTTTTATGTCACATTGGATTATGTCTCAAAAAAATGGAAATCGAGAAACAATTACCTCCATGGAGGCCCCTTTGTGGGCATACTATATTGGTGAAAACGTGTTAATCTTTTATAAATGAAAGTTGTGTTTGAGGTGCTCATAATTCGGATTGGTTTAGTAAAATATACTTGCGATAAATATTGATACCCGGTTACATGCAATGCCGATGTGAAGTGTTGTAATAATACGCACGATCAGATACGGGTGGTTTGTGATTAAAATTAGAGGAATATATCAGTTTATTGCCATCTGTGCCTTGCTTCTTTCTTTCCCGCCACCTCTTCATGCAACCATGCTGTATACCACAGTGGGAAGCGGTGTTTCTCACAGAGGCGCGTCCGGGGCTGAAGTACCTTTCTCAAACGGATTTCTTTCGCCGGTTGTTGAAGTGGGCGCACGAATTGGACGAGACGAGTACACTGGTTTTTACGTGCGCTTCCTTCTGGATCCGGAAAACACCTCGCAAATTTCTTCGTATTATATCACGGGAAAATGGAATTACGTGTATTTTTCCGATATACTTTTTATCGGGATTAGCGGCGGCATGCATATTGAAAGCAGTGTTACACAAGAAGACGAGAATACAAGTACCGTTTCCTCTGAAGAATCACAATTTTTGTTTACCTGTGCCGTACACGCCGGAATTTCAGTAGCACTAATGAGATATCATTTTCTTGTCTTCGAAGGGTTTCCTTCATTTTCCATAGGCGGAAGTATGCAGTGGTCACTTAATGTCACGATTGGTCTCATGAGTATGTTTTAAAGTCATGAGCGGTATTTCAGCGCCCGCCTCATTTCTCTGTCTGCGTCGCGTTTTTGTATCGCATGACGTTTGTCATGTTTCGCCTTGCCTTTACCCAGGCCAAGAAGAACTTTCACCTTGCCATTTGAAAAATATACTTTAAGCGGTATAAGCGTGAATCCTTTTTCTTTGAGTTTTCCGGTGAGGCGTTTTATCTCCTGGTGGTGTAGAAGGAGTTTCCGTTCGCGTTCGGGATCATGGTTGAAACGATTGCCCATTTCGTACAGAGCTATGTTCATTCCAACTAAAAACACCTCTGCGTTTTTTATCTTTGCGTATGCATCGTTGATGCTCACTTTTCTTTTCCGAACCGATTTTACTTCCGTCCCTTTGAGCACAATTCCGGCCTCAATCGTTTCGATTATTTCATATTCGAAACGGGCTTTTTTATTTGTGACGACTTCGAATGATTGTGAATCTTGCGTCATGGGCAACCTGCATGGTTTATTGCTTCACCCGCCAGAAGGCGAGAAAAAGTCCGAATGCGATGAGTGCGGTACCGATCCATACCAATATTACCAAACGTTTGTATGAAATTTCTACGATCAGTGCATCCGGAGGTATGGGCGCGTCGTGCGATGGCTCAATGAATAAATGCACTTCTTTTGTTTCAGGATTTAATTGTACAAGAGAGACTTTTCTTTTTTTCAATGAAAAGAATGCATCTCTGTGTGTGATGTGTCCGTTTTCATCCAGACGAAATCCGGGTGAGAGCCGATATGTCAACGCGTGATGGGCGATTTGAATATCGACGACTACTTCTGGTATGCCTTCTCGCATCGCCTTTCTGCTGGAGTCTTTTATGCCGATGTAGGTGACCTCGGTATCGCCGATTTTTTTCGTATCGCCTTCCCTCAGCATGATCGCCGATGCAATTTCGAATCCCGGTGTATATGATATCGGGGCCAGGTAAACATCTGCAAGAAGTCCAGGCAGGATGGCTGGTTCTTTGTAGAGGGAGTCTGTGCGCTCAGAATGATAATATGCGGCACGTATCTCACGAGAAAAACGGCCGTAAGATATGAGTAGCCGAATATGCGGTTTTTCCTCATTGGTGAGGCCCAAAAATTTTAATGCCATTCCGCCTGAAAGAACTTCAGTATCTTTTTGAAGGGTTTTTTGAATGGATAATGAATGGTATGTTGATGCGATGATGCCGATGACAAGAAGCGCCGTTGCGGCATGTACGATTCGTGATGGACGGTGAGCCTTTGAGCGCCTGAAGTACCAGTCCCTGCAAATCGAAATGAAAGAAAAAAATCCGGCAATGGTCAAAAGATATGCGGTTGGGGTGGAAGTGTGAAAGAGATTGAACAATATCCCGGTGATAATCGATATAGCAAGAATTGCAATAAATGCTTTCGTTTCAAATTTTTTTCCACGTGAAAAGGTAATAAGGCCGATAAAAGAGAGTATCATCATGCCCGCGGGCACAGACCAGACTGCATAGAATTTTTCAGTAACCGTTGATGGCTGTCGGAAAAATAGTTTTGTGAAAATCGGCATCGATGTCCCGATGAATATCATCCCGGCAAAGATAAGAAGTATCAGCATTCCAAAGACAAGAA
>DYLV01000032.1 GCA_020721925.1 Leptospira biflexa | reverse complement strand
ATTGCGGCTGAAATTCAGGCAGCGCGCCTTATGACACTGTACGCGGCGTGGCGCATGGAAACCGTGGGCCACAAAGAAGCGCGCGACGATGTTTCAATGATCAAATATGTTGTGGCGAATACCATGCAGCGCGTAATTGACCGCGCGCTTCAGGTACATGGGGGATTGGGGATGACGGACGATACGGTGCTCGCGTTTTTCTACCGGCATGAGCGCGCCGCGCGCATCTATGATGGCGCCGATGAAGTGCACAAGGCGGCCCTTGCGACTCGGATTCTTAAACGCATTCGTGATCGCGCGAAATGAACACAGTGAGTCAGATTGAAGATTTTGAAAGATTTAAAAAGCGGGCGGCGCTTTCGATGGAAGAAATCTGCCGCGAAATTTATCGGGAAAACCGCGATCGGATTCGCATAAAGAAAGAAAATGTGGCGGTAAAAAACCTTGTAAAAATTTTTAACGCGACACTTGCTTTGAGTGCGAGGAAAGGGTTTCAGGCAATGAGCCTCCGCGAGCTGTGCAATGAGAGCGGATTGAGCATGGGGGCGCTGTATGCGTATTTCATCGGCAAGGATATGCTTCTTGATATCATCCTCATGCAAGGCAGAAGGATTGTGAAGAAAGTGCTGGAAGAAGCAATTGCTTTAGAAAAAACTTCATGGGGAAAACTCACTTGTGCGCTGCGAACGCATATTTATCTGAGCGAACTTTTGCAGGAATGGTTTTTTTTCTCTTTTATGGAGGCAAAAAATTTAAGCAGGGATCGGCAGAAAGCGGCCATTGCGAGCGAGCTTTTCACTGAAAAGATATTCCTCGACCTTCTCGAAGAGGGGAATAAAAACCGCGAATATGCGGTTGTCAATCCCGTGCTCACTGCATCAATAATAAAAGCGATGCTTCAGGACTGGTATTTGAAACGCTGGAAATACCGCAAGAGAAATGTATCGGTGGAGCAGTATGCGGATTTTGTGATCGAGACTATCCGTTGCATCATTGCGGTCGTTAAAAAGAAAAATCGAAATCTATAATTGGAGGATTATATGTCTTCAATTGATGAACCTGTTGAAGTGAGAAACGGAGAAGAGCTCGATGCCGAAAAGGTCAAAGAGTATTTGATTTCAAACATTTCAGGACTTTCGGGTCAAATTGAAATACGGCAGTTCCCGAGCGGGTTTTCAAATCTCACCTACAGCGTGAGAATTGGTGAGCGAGAGATGATTTTACGAAGGCCCCCCATTGGCAAAAAGGCGAAAACTGCGCACGACATGTCGCGGGAATTTCGCGTGCTTTCAAACCTGCGGCCTTTTTTTAGGTATTGTCCAGCGCCGCTTCTTTTTTGTGATGATGAATCGGTTATGGGTGCTCCCTTTTACGTGATGGATCGTCTTAAAGGCATTATCCTCCGGAAACACTATCCCAGAGGGTTTGTGCTTTCGGATAAAGAGGCGGAAGCGCTTTGCAATCGCTTCATTGAAGTGCTGGTTGAACTTCATTCAATTGATTATGTAAAAGCGGGGATGGCCGACTTTGGAAAGCCGCACGGATATGTGCGCCGCCAGGTGGAGGGATGGAGTCAGCGATACCGTGATGCTCGCACGCCGGATGCGCCCGATTTTGAAAAAGTGATGGCGTGGCTTTCCGAAAAGATGCCACCTGAAAGCCCTGTCGTTTCGGTGATTCATAATGATTACAAGTTCGATAATGTGGTGCTCAATCCTGCGAATCCGCTTGAGATCGTCGGCGTCCTGGATTGGGAGATGGCTACGGTTGGCGATCCATTGATGGATCTTGGTTCATCGCTTGCCTACTGGATCGACCGTGACGATCCAGAAGAGTATCATCACATGCGCATGCTTCCCACTACCGAACCGGGTATGCTTACGCGCAGGGAGGTTGTGGAACGATATGCGAAACTGATGGGGATTGAGGTGGGAAAATTTGATTTTTATCTCTGTTTCGGATTTTTCCGCCTGGCGGTGATTGCGCAGCAGATATACTATCGATTCTATCACGGGCAGACCAGGGACAGGCGCTTCGAGATGCTGATATTCGCGGTGGCCCTTCTTGAGAAAGCCGCGCGAGAGTTGATAGCGAAGTCGGATTTATAAGGGAATTTGAAAAATATTTTTGAGATGATGATGCAAACTTTTTTCTTTGCTGGTGATGTTACGGATTAAAGCTGTTTTGAAAAGATGCGCAAAAACATGCGAGGTGATTATGAAGGCTGATGAAATTAAAAAAGTTTTGATTATCGGAAGCGGCACCATGGGACAGCAAATTGGTGTTGCCTGCGCCATTGCGGGAGTGGCGGTGAATATGTACGATATCACCGATGAGGTGCTTGCAAAATCGAAAGAGCGCACCAGAAAACTGCTTGCATATCTTGTTAAAATTGGGAAGCTAAAACCGGGCGAAGATGAGCAAGCTTTCCTGAACATATCGTTTATTGCCGATCCGGTAGAGGCGGCGCGCGATGCGGATATGGTGAGCGAGAACGTGCCGGAGGATCCCACACTGAAAGGTGAAGTATTTGCGAAATTCAACGCACTCTGTCCTGTACGAACAGTGTTTACTACGAACACTTCAACGCTTCTGCCTTCAATGTTTGCAGAGGCATCGGGCAGACCGGATAAACTGGTGGCCCTCCATTTCCATGATATCCGCCTTACCGATGTGGTTGACGTGATGCCGCATCCGGGTAGTTCTAAGGAAGCAGTCGAGTTGGTGCGCGATTTTGCCATTCGCATCGGTCAAAATCCCATTGTGATGCATCGACAGAGCCCCGGTTATGTGTTTAACTTAATGCTTTCGGAACTTTTCAAAACGGCGCAGACGCTTGCTGCAAACGAAGTGGCCAGCCCATTTGACGTTGACCGTGCATGGATGGGTGTGCTCCATGCGCCAATAGGGCCTTTCGGTATGATGGACAGTGTAGGGTTGGATACGGTATGGAAGATCACCGACTATTGGGCAAAAAAGCTCAACGATCCTCAGGCGCTCAAGAATGCGGCTTTCATGAAACAATACGTCGATCGCGGGGAGCTTGGGCAAAAAACCGGAAAAGGGTTTTATACATATCCGAATCCGGAATTTACCAAACCCGGTTTTGTCAAAGGCGAGTATGGCAAGAAAAATTTTGGGTAATTGTGTTCGCGTATGGGAAGGTATATATTGGAAGAGTAAAGGGCTTTAGCAGATAGCGACTGCAGGTGCATCATCACAAAAATTCTTATAGGAGAAAAAAAATGGAGTTCAGCTTAAAAGACAAGATCGCAGTTATAAGCGGTGCGAGCAGGGGAATCGGCCAGGCCATCGCCGAAACATTCGCACAGCACGGAGCTGAAGTTGTTCTTACAAGCAGGAAAATGGAAGGTCTGAAGGCGGTTGAAGAAAAAATACGCACATCAGGCGGCAGAGCCTGTGCAATTGCCTGCCATAATGGAAACATGAGCGATATTGCGAAGCTATTTGAAGAAATAAAAACACGCTATGGCAGAGTTGATATTCTAGTGAATAATGCAGCCACGAATTTTTATTTCGGCGATGTGTTGAACGCGCCTGAGGTGGCATGGGACAAGACCATGGAGGTCAATCTCAAGGGATATTTTTTCATGAGCCAGTATGCCGCGAAGATGATGGTGGAAAAAGGCGGCGGATGCATAATAAACGTGTCATCCATAAATGCAATCCGTCCCGCACTCATGCAGGGTATTTACTCAATCACGAAAGCAGGAGTGGTGTCGATGACCAGAGCGTTTGCGAAGGAGCTTGCACCCTTCAAAATCCGCGTCAATGCCATTCTGCCCGGACTCACTGATACAAAGTTCTCTTCGGTGATGGTTTCGAACGAAGAGCTGATGGAAAAAGTAATTCTGCCCACTATCCCGATGCGCCGTGCGGCGCAGCCCGATGAGATGGCGGGCGCGGCGCTTTATCTTGCAAGCGATGCGGCGAGCTATGTAACAGGAGCGATGATTGTGGTGGACGGTGGCTCTTTGGCGTAATTTGTGTTGCAAAGCTTCCGCGGTTTTCCTATGGTGAGCGTGATGCACATGGGCCTTATGGAGATGTGGCATGAACGCTATTGCGGGGAAATTCTTGCATCGGATATTTTTGCCGAACGAAGCGGTGAGAGCTGATTCCGCGCCGATGCCGGTAAAGCAGGTTTTCGCACCCGTTTGTTTTATCGGCGAGATCCCTGAAGGCGTTTATACAGGCGTAATGTGCGGGGAAGGGAATACCCTGTTTTTTGTGCCGATTGTGTTTCCGGAGCAGGCCGCGCAACTGATGTACACGGCGAAGGGTGAAGCATGGGCAAGAGAAATTGCGCTGCGGCTTGGCATCGCGTTTAAAAGAAAAATTCCTGTATCAATCGCGCACGTCGAATTGGCACGTCAGGTTTCGCCAGTGTATGCGCTTTCGAGAGCGTACGACGGGTATGACGACACAAAGGCAATAGATTTGTATATCCCGCGGGATTTTCTTTCTTTTCTTCTGGGAAAACATTTCAATGATGAATCTGAATTTGAATCGGCAATTGCGACATTGCTTCGTGATGGATTTTTTCTTTTCCCGAGTGCGGTAGTGTTGGTTCAAACTCTTGAGCCTTTATGGCTTGAAAAACTGTTCGAGAAATTGCGCACGAAAAAACTGCTTTCCGCGTATCAGCTTGCCTTGCTTTGCCTAACGTTTCCGGAGTATTCGCTAAAAATAAAACACGCGCTTTCTAAAAATGTTACATACGAAGTTGCAGAAACGATGAGGCGCATCAGCGCCGATATCTCGTTCAGCGAACGCGATATCGTTGAAGGAGTGTATTCAATCGAGGAGGCGATTTTTCATCTCATTAATGCGGGTGAAGAGATCGGTTTTTCCGGATATCTTCGTGAGATAAAAAATCTGTCGGATGAAGTAAAACAGCGGGAAATATTCATGCTGAAAAGCTTTCCGGAATGGATTGATGCAATGGAAGGGGAAGGGCTTTTGTTCAACGCCCTGTGTGGAATCGACGATGAGACAATTGCCATGGCGTTTTATGATAATCGATTGTTGTTTGAGGGAAGCTGCGGGAAATGTCTGTCGAAGCGGAGGTGTGATGATGTGCGCATTTTTTGGAATAGAGAACCTTCCTTTTCCGAAAAAGTACGCGCGCGTGCCCGCATCGTATCGTCGTACAGGGAACTTCGCGTGAAAAAAAGAAACTGGGGCGCAGAGGGATTCGATTTTATAATCAGGGGAATTTCCGATCCTGCTTCCTTCAGGACATTGTTGATTGAAGTAGGATGGTTTACTCTCTCAACCGCATTGAAAAACGCACGCCGCGATATCACAGACAGAGTTGTAAAGGCGCTGCCCCGGCGGGCGCGATATCTTATTGAAGACGTGCTTCGCGGGGTACTCAATCCGAACATCCTTCACGATGAATTGCAGATTCACGAAGCCCGTGCACGATGCGTGCGAAAAGCGCTTGAACTGTACGAGAAGGGTGCAATACGGCTTGTGTTGTGAAAACACAGGCCCGCAAGTTATACTCACGCGTGCAATCAGCAAAAGGTGCGGAGAGTTGTGGTATTGTACACTTCGCAGATAGCAATAGAGATATTTTTTTCTAATTCTGAATCGCACTGGTATTGGTATAGTTCATTCGCTGGTTTCCACAATCCTGATTATTTTTCCTGTCTTTCTGTCAATATATTCGGTGGTAAATGCGGTCCGTTCCACCACAAGGAAATCGCCGATTTCGTCTATCCGAAATCCGTTATGATAATCCGTTACCAGTATTGCTTCTCCGTCCGAAAGCACAACGATTTTTTCACGGTTGCCGTTTCCGATTACCAGGCCCATTCTGCCTTTTCTGCAAATGAAAAGCTCCGGGCAGGAGTGTTTTTCGAGGATTGTGATTTCACCCGATGAGGTAAATTCGGGATTATAGATGCCCACACGCCAGTGGCCGCTGTCCGCAAATGGAACTATCCAGCGCTCGGTACTTGCGAGGGAGATTGGATTGGGATATGTGTTGGTATCCATTGGATGAGATGCAGCCGAAGAATGAAATTGAACACCATCGTTAACACAAATGTGCGCCTGACACGATTCGAACGTGCGACACATGGCTCCGGAGGCCATTGCTCTATCCAGCTGAGCTACAGGCGCATGGGCCATATATCCGGGGCATTTGTGAATATTTCAACCAATTTTTCTGTGCGAAAAGCATTTTTGAAAAGAAATTTATCATTATTGCTGAAAAATTACTTGAATTATGCATCCGCCTATGGCACTTTTTTTCTCCAGTGCTAATTTGATTTCCTTGATCTTTATCGAAACCAAAACAGGGGGTGCACGATGACGGACACAACATCATATTTCGGGAAGAAAGAGCTCTACGCCGTAATACTTCTTGCAGTGATCAGCTTTTTCTTGTTTGCCGACCAGAATCTCATGGCGCCAAATCTCACGCAGATCGGAAATGAATTCGGCTTCACGCCGGATGAGAGGGACGTCAAGCTCGGTGGCAATATCTCACTCGTATTCTGGGTGCTCGGTGGCCTTGTGACGCTCGGGATCGGCTATCTCACCGATTTAATCTCGCGCAAAACCCTTTTCGTCATCGTAATCATTTTAGGCGAAATTCCCTGCGTATTGACCGGTTTCGCGCGTACCTATGAAGAGCTTTTCTGGCTTCGTGCAGCGACGGGGATTGCGATAGGGGGAGCGCTGCCGCTGACGTATTCATTCATCGGCGATTATTTTTCCCATAAAAACCGGGCGGCGGCGGCCGGATATATCGGTCTTGCACAGGGGCTCGGGGTCGCACTCGGGCAACTTCTTGCGGGGGCTATCGGTCAGGCGCATGGATGGCGACTGCCCTTTATTATCGTGGGCATCCCCAATTTTTTACTCATTCTGCTTTTCGCGCTGACTGTAAAAGAACCGAAGCGCGGGATCACTGAAGAAAGTTTAAGCGAACTTATTCAGGAAGGGAAGGTGTACTTTGCGCGCATCAACTGGAAATATTATCGCGAGCTTTTTAAAATAAAGACGAACATCATGGTGTTTCTGCAGGGAATTCCCGGTACCGTTCCCTGGGGTGTGTTTTTTATTTATCTAAACGATTTTTATCATATTGAAAAGGGCTATACCGTGCTCGATGCAACCAATATCGTGATGGCGGTGGGAGCGGGTGCCATACTCGGCGGATTTATCGGTGGCCTGATTGGCAATAAGGTGTATAACGCAAACCCGCGGTATCTGCCACTTTTGTGTGGAAGTACCACCCTCCTCGGTATCATTCCCATGGCGGTGCTTTTAAATTTTCCGCCTTATCAACAGACGGGTACAGTGATGCTCCCAATCCTCATCGGATTTTTTACCGGCTTTATCGTGACAATCACCGGCCCGAATGTGAAAGCGATTCTCCTTAACGTTAATACTCCCGAAACTCGCGGATCGATTTTTTCGCTTTTCAATTTAACCGATGATTTAGGCAAGGGGTTTGGACCGGTCATCATTAGCCTTCTTATCGTCGCTTTCGGAAGACAGATAGCGTTCAATATCGCAAACCTTTTCTGGTTGCTATGCGGGATTCTGCTTCTTGTGATGATGGCAACTTTTCCGAAGGATGAAGCGCGCCTGAGAAAAATACTCGCAGAGCGTGCAAAGGAGATAACATAACCAATCGCTATAGGAGCGGTTCATGGATACGCTTTTTGGCATGTCGCTTTTGTGGAAACACGGTGGTGCACGCTTCCCTGAAAGCTTCATTTGAGTGATGGGGGGAATAATACATTGGTGATGCCGCCCATGCGTTGGGTGTGGCGACATGTGGTCTGGGCGAGAAATTTATTCCCGCGAGTTTTGATGCAGCTCTTCATAGATGTACAAATCCCCAATCGGGATATTGTGTGTAGTGTCGGAGAAATGGAGTGGTGCACGCGCAGGATTTACGACATGGCCGATTTATACTATTGAGTGAAATACTGACTGTGATAGTTACGGTGCAGGTACGCGGCAGGTGGATGCTTCATCGTTGTATTTCGTTGCAGAAATACATGGCATATTCATGGTCATCTTCACAAATCGAAAAAAAACTTTCGAGGTTGGAAATCTTCATAATCTTGCGCACATTGTCTGATACATTAATCAAACAGCATTTTTTATTGAGAAGTTGCGCTTTCTTAAATGCGAAAAGAAGCGAGCCTATGAGTGCAGTATCGGCAAATCGAATATTTGAAAGATCAATGATTATAGTAGAAAATCCATTTTCTAAAATGTCATTAATGTGATTTTTAAATTCACTGCTATTGTGGAATAACACTTCTTCTCTCGGTTCAATAATGGAACAGCAACCTTTTTGTGTGATGGAGATTTCCATTCCTCACCCCCTATTCCGAAAAATCTCTTTTCAGAATATCCTCATTGTGTTTATCCGTATATAATTTTATGCGATATGCTCATTTATCGGCAGAATTGTCAACAAGCTGATATGCAGGTGACACGAAAAAAAACACGACAACCGACGTCATGGGCTGAATTTAGGGTATTTTCATCGAAGCGGTTTATTCGGTTTCCACTTATAATAATGGGAGACGATTTCCATGGCGCGAGTGATGTCGTCGATCTGCATTTTTTTCTTGATGCGGTGAGCAAACTGATCGAGCGTACTGGGGAGCACATCCATGAGCTTGCCGATTTTTCTTTTGTCTTTCGGCCAGCGATTGCCCAAAAAGAGGTGGTGTAGCAATTCCACTTCGCGTTTCGAAAGCTTTTTTATAATTATTGCGAGAAGTTCCTGTTCAAGCAGGTCGCGTGCGCGCTCGATTTTCTTCCTTTCACTAACATCCTTGATTATGGCAAGATAACCGATGATTTTTTCACCGTCTCTTATTACGGAAAAGCTTGCTTCAACGGGTACTTTTTTGTTTCCAGAAAGGACTGAAAAAGAAATATTCTCAAAAGTTCCTTTTTCCTGAATGGTTCGGAAAAAGGAAGTCTCTTCAATATTTTCCGGCATCTCGACTGCAATATCGAAGAACTTTGTAGCGATGAGCTCCACCTTCTGACGCCTGGTGAGTGCCACGGCGCGGTCGTTTGCCATGATAATATCGCCGGATCCGTCGATGAGAAGTATGGCATCGGGTGATGTTCTCAGCAGCAGCTTGTACATCTGCTCGCGCTTCAGCGCTGACAATTCTATCAGCTTTCTTTGCGATATATCGTTCATATGGAATACGAAACACATGGTCATATCTTCTTCCCTGTTGATGATTGGCGTGATCATGGTTTCGTAGTATTTGAAATCGCCCTGGCGCTGTTTGAGTCGAAATTCCGTCTTATGTCGCGGCGAAACGCCGGACATGATGTTTTTGAAGATTGTTTTCGGCATCGCGATATCGCTGTCATGAAGAATGGAATCGATGTTTTCACCGATCAATTCCATGGTGGAGAATCCGAGGTTTCGTTCGACCGAATTGCTGATGTACAGAATCGTGCCGTCATGGGCGATGATGCCAATTATTTCAAAAGAGTTTTCTATTAAAATTCTATAGTGTCTCTCCAGCCTGAGGAGGTTTGAAAGGGATGTCCCCTCGCTGTCTGAAATGCGGATGATGCCTATTGTACCTGAATGGAGACGCGATCCGTCGGGCATGGTTTCCCATAGACCTGTCGCGAACACTTCGCCTTTCAAAATTTTATGGGTTTCGCTCTCCGATGATTTGCTGATGAGGCCCACAGTGAGGTTGCGGGTGATTCTATCTCCCGTGCGGCGCTCATTGATAAATTTTGGTGTTACAGAAGCCTCTTTCTGCGCTGCGCCATTTATAAAATGTATTAGATTTGTAGCCTCGCGGTCCTTCTCGTCGATGATGAGAGTGAAATCTTCACCGATGAGCTCTTCGGGAGCATAACCCAATTTTTTTACAGAGCTGTTCAGATAGACGAACTTCCCTTCGGCATTGAGCTGATAGACAATGTCGGGAAGAAAATAGATCAGATTTCGATAATATGTTTCCATAACGCGCTTTTTGGATACTGTCTCGCTGTCGTTACGTAATATCAAGAAGAAAATTCTAAAAATATTAAACTTTTAATGAGCCATTGCCGATATATTGATCAGGATTGTTATGCGGATTTGTTGAATAATTTGATTTTCAAAAAAAATATTTTTTTTACGACAATAGGAGTCAGGAATGATAATCAATACGAATGTTAACAGCCTCAGTCTGCATCGAATTTTAAAATTTAAAAATCTTGATATAGAAAAAACCGCCGAGAAGGTTGCGTCCGGACTTCGAATAAACAGAGCAAATGATGATGCCGCTGGCCTCGCGCTTTCGGAAAAAATGATTGGCCAGATTAGCGGATTGCGCCAGGCTGAAAGAAATGCCGAAGACGGGTTGTCGCTCGTTCAAACGGGAGAAGGATATTTAGAGGAAGTGTCAAATATTCTGAGAAGGCTTCGTACCCTTGCAGTGCAGGCATCAAACGGCATTTACTCGGATAATGAGAGAGTGTTGATCCAGACTGAAGTGTCACAGCTTGTTGATGAAATCGATAGGGTTGCTTCGCATGCGGAATTTAATGGTATCCGAATACTCGCAGGCGATCTTGCCCATAACAATCCTCGCGCAAGCATGTGGTTTCATTTAGGTGCAAATATGCATCAAAAAGAACGCATTTTTATTGGTACAATGACTTCGCGCGGACTGAAACTTAAGGATCGCACGGGTGCTATTGCCATTGATGTGCAAACGGTTGAAAATTCAAATAACTCAATCGGCATGCTGGATGATGCGCTGGAAAGGCTGATCGGAGAGCGGGCGCAACTTGGCGCTGCGCAAAGAAGGCTCGAAGAAGCCGCGCGAGGCATTATGAATACCCATACGAATATTCAGCTTGCTTCAAGTCTGATTCGAGACGCCGATGTAGCCGAGGAGTATGTTACGCTGACGAAAGACCAATTGCTTTCAGAAAGCGGCACACGGGTACTTCTCAATGCAAGTACCAACCCCGCAGCCGTAATGCGCGTGCTTCGGAGCTGACAACGGCGCATTGCGAAACATCATATTATGAAACCTGAAGAAATAATCGGGTATGCCGCAGCGTTGCTTACCACTCTCGCATTTGTGCCGCAGGTTGTTAAGACATGGAAGACGCGCTCCACGAAGGATATCTCTCTTTTGATGTTCATCGTATTTTGCGTGGGGGTTTTACTCTGGATGGTATACGGATTATTGCTCAATTCCGTGCCGATCATTGCCGCCAATGCGGTTGCATTTTTTCTGGGCGCAATACTACTTACGCTAAAAATCAAACATGGCTGATCACGTTGCGCTGGCGCCGCCGTCAATGAGGAGCACTTGCCCTGTGATGAAATCCGTGCCGAGTGAAGCAAGAAAGAATAGAGGATGTACTATGCACTTCCGCGCGCAGACAGCGACGCGAGCCTTCTGAGTAACGAGTTTTCGTGCCAGTTCAAGTCTGATGCCGCGGCTTCCGCCGATAACGAGAATCCGCCTGCCTTTAAGTCCGCAATTGGTGTTCGATCCGGTATCTGTCACTTATTGGCTTCCTCTTCGAAGAATTTTTTTCGTTCTTCTATGACTTTTTCCGCGATCTTCCCGCTGATCGGATCGTAATGGGAGAAGCGCATTTCAAATGTTGCTTTGCCACTGGTCATTGCCCGCAGATCAATCGCATAGCGGAGCATTTCAGCAAGGGGAGCCTGTGCCTTGACTACAGAAATGCCGCTTGCGCTTTCATCCGATCCGCCCATGCCGAGCACACGCCCTCTGCGGCTGGTTATGTCGTTCAGAATATCTCCCATGAATTCTTTGTCAACGTGAATATCAACCTCCATAATCGGCTCAAGAAGAATCGGCCCCGCCGCTTCAAATACTTTCTTTAAACAGCTTCGTGCTGCGATTCTAAACGACATTTCGGATGAGTCGACATCATGGTAGGAGCCGAAAAATAGTTCCACCGCGACATCGACGACCGGGAAACGCGCCAGTACCCCTTCTTCAAGCCCATCCTTGATTCCTTTTTCCACTCCAGGAATGTATTGCTTGGGAACCACGCCTCCCACAATGCTGTCTTTGAACTCGTACCCGCCGCCTCGCTCGAGCGGCCAGGCGCGCAGATATACTTCTCCGTATTGGCCGTGTCCACCGGTTTGCTTTTTGTGTTTATACTGAGCTTCAGCCTTTTTGGTGATTGTTTCGCGGTAGGCGACTCTCGGCTCGTGGGTTACTACATCAAATTTATATTTTTCCTTCAGAGTTTTCAGGATGATGTTCAACTGCATTTCGCCCATGCCGGAAAGCACCGTCTGTTTTGTCTCAGCATTGTATACATATGTGATGGTCGGATTTTCATCGGTGATCTTTGAGAATACCTGCCCGATTTTATCCTCCTCACCTTTCTTTGTCGATTCAATGGCGAGAGAAAAGACCGGTTGGGGTACTTTGATGATTGGAAGCTTCACTGGTGATTTTGGATCGCACAGCGTGTCTAATGTGCAGGTTTTTTCGAGCTTTACGATCACACCGATATCGCCTGCGCAGAGTTTGGGAACTTCGTGCTGTTTGTTTCCCACCATCGTAAAAAGCTTGGAAGCACGTTCCTTTGAATTGCGGGTAGTGTTAAGCATTTCGGAATCGGGTAATAGCTCGCCAGAAATCACTTTAATGTAGTTGAAGCGTCCGGCGTACTGGTCGATATAGGTCTTCCAGACAACTGCCGAGAAAGAGCCGGCAGAGTATGCTTTCACGATCAATTCTTTGGATTTATCATCTGGATCTACACCTTTAATTTCCTTGCCGGCAGGCGGCGCGGGAACAAAATCCCTGATCATATTAAGGAGCGTTTTAATCCCCACTGATTTCAATGCTGCTCCGAAAACTACAGGGATTAGCTTCGCTGAGAAAAGCTGGTTTTTCATTCCCTGCCTGATTTCATCATCGGAGAGTTCCCCGCCATCTAAAAATTTTTCAATAAGCGCGTCGTCGCCCTCGGCTGCGAGTTCAATGAGTTTTGCGCGTTCCGATTCGGCCTGTGATTTCATGTCGGCAGGTATTTCCGTGGTGGTTACATCCTTCCCATCACCTTTCGGCATTCTGGCTTTCATTTCGACAAGATCAATGACGCCTTTCAAAGTGTCTGCGCTGCCGATTGGAATGCTCACCGGAACAACATTGTTGCCCATACCTGCACGGATTTTTCCGATGATGTCGAAACTTGCGCGCTCTTTGTCCATTTTATTGACGAATACGATGGTTGGGATAGAGTGCTCGCTGAGGTATCGCCATGCTTTTTCGGTCTCTATCTGAATGCCGTCCACGGAATCAACCACAAGCACTGCGGCTTCGGCAACTTGCGTGGCCGCACGTGCTTCACCGATAAAATCCGACATGCCTGGTGTATCGATAATATTTATTTTTACATCATTGAATTCCAGAAATCCGAGCGCACTGCGGATCGACATCTGACGCTCTTTTTCTTCTTCATCATAATCGGAGGTGAGCGTTCCCTGTGCGGGGCTTCCTATTTTATCAATTTGTTTTCCCATTAAAAGCATGGCATCGAAGAGAGTGGATTTGCCTGTGCTGCCGTGTCCTAAAATAACAATGTTTCGTATCTGGTCTGTTTTGTACTCTTTAAGCATTATGTAGCCCTCCTGCGCGTGCGTTTGTGATTGCAAGGTGCGGTGCACCCGGCCCTCCGTGAGGAATATATATACCCACGTGGTTTTCCGCGTTGGATGTGCGGGCCGGGGTTGAAACCGAGTCTCTCACCGTAAAAAGAGGGAGTTTTTTTGTAAAGTATTTTTATTGCTTGCATTCGAGTTTGTCGATGCAAGTGATGTTTTACATGAACATTCAGATATTATATGAAGATAATCACCTTATCGCGGTAAATAAACCGGCCGGTCTTTTAACTCAGAGCGATTATTCCGGCGAAGCCTGCGTACTCGATGAGGTAAAATGGTACCTCAAGGAAAAATATCACAGGCCCGGGAATGTGTTTTTGGGAATTGTGCACCGGCTGGATCGCCATGTTTCGGGGGCGCTTGTGCTGGCGCGCACTTCGAAAGCGGCATCGCGGCTCTTTGAGCAATTTAAGGGGAGACAGGTAATCAAACTGTATTGTGCGATTGTTGAATTGCGTCAATACAATCCAGATATATCCTCATGGCAGTATCTGAGAAACGGCATGAGGCGCGAAAGAGATATCACTGTCATTTGCGATGAAAAAGAAGCCAATACAGTAGGCGAATTGTACTATCGAGTGCTGCATCGGCATGGTTCAAAAGCGCTGGTGCTTGTGCAGCTCATAACCGGCAAAAAGCACCAGATACGCGCACAGCTATCGTCGGTTAATCTTCCCGTATGTGGCGATATAAAATATGGCGCGACAACAAAAATGTTCGACGGGACTATTTGCTTACATTCGTTGTTTTTACAATTTATGCATCCAACAAAAAGAAATCCAATTACGATTACCGCACCTTTTTCGGAAATGTTTTTTAGGGAATACCCAATTGAGAGCTTGATGCCCTCAGTTGAGATGGCAATATCGGAGTGTTCTGCGCGTGCTGATTTATAACCATATAACGCTTCGACAATTCATGGGTGCCGTTGAGTGCCAGAAGCGCTTCGATGATGAAACAGGCGAGCGGATTGTGAAGCACAAAATGATGAAACCTGCGTAATCGTCTCATGAGGAGGAGCGCTGAATTTTATAAAGGAATATTTCGACTGATCCCCTAATTATCTCTCTTTGCAGTCTCTCCGTAACCGGATAATGCGTTCTGGCGAGCAAAGTATTGTCGCAGAAGAGATCTAAACTTTAACGTGTGATGCATGCTGTATGGAAATTATTATAAGAGCGAGATGTCGGTTTGTAAATACATACCGCATATGGAAGAGCAATATATCAAAATTGGTTTTGCATACATCCTCTCACTCACCGATGTGGTGTTTGCGTTACCAATTATTATTTTTTTGTAAAACAAATCATTGAGATATCGTCTTCAAGACTTGTATAATTTGTAAATTCAAATATTCGACTGGTGATTGTGTGCAGGCAGTCGCGCGAAGAGGAATGAGAGGAATGGCATATTGAAATTTCTTGTTTTAGTCTCTCGATTTCAAAGTTTTCAGCAATGCCGTTTTGCTTTGCTTCGACAGCACCATCGGTATACAGGAAAAAATAATCTTCTGCACAAAAATTAATAGGAATATCCCTGTACACATTATTTCTTCGAAGACCCAAAAGCGGGCCGGTGAATCCGGTTTCGGTAATATTGCCATCTGCATTGAGGTACAATGCAGGAGGATGGCCTGCTGAACTATATATGATGTGATTTTTTGTAAGATGTATCTGGACTATCGCGGCTGTAGCAAAATACATCACTGTGGAAAAATCGAGAGTAAGAATATCATTTACTTCTGCGAGTATCGCGGCAGGTGAGTGGGTCTCTTTTGATATGGCGCGCAAAATGCTTCGAATTTCCATTCCAAGATATGCCGAAGCAAGCCCGTGTCCCATCACATCGCATATGACAATCTGATATATTTCGTCGTTTATAAAATATCCGTCAACAAAATCTCCCGACAGGTCCCCTGCGGGTAGAAAGACGCTCGCGATATCGTATCCTTTAACGTGTGAAAAATCAGGCATGAGTGCCGCCTGAATGTTCCGTACTGCGGTAATTTCTTCGCGCATGTTCTTTGCATTTTTCTCTACCATCAGCTCCAATTTTTTTATTTCTGTGATGTCGCGGAGGGTAATAATGCGGCTGTGCTGATTCGCGTGGAATTGAAAGATATTTCCGCGAATGTCAATCCACCTGCTTTCTCCGTTAACCTTTTTTTCTATGGTGCAATTCCCTTCGATTTTTCCCTCTGTGCAAGTATCCAGAAGCTCTGGGATCAAATCGCGAAAAGTCTGTATGCCGCTGAGCGGTGTATTAAAGATCTTTTCTGCTGATGGGTTGTGGCCGGCTATGATTCCTTTTTCATCAACCACCAGCACGCCGTCGGGAAGATGGTAAAAAAGCGCATCATACGCCATCGGAAGAATATCGAGCAATCGCTGGCGGAAAAATGATAGGGCGAGTAGTATGGTTGTAATTGAAATAGCGAAAGGATTGATGTCGAGGCCGAGGGGATTTGCCCCGGCAATGTACACAATATGCCCTGCCCAGGGAAAGAGAAGCGAAATACTTAATATTCCCGAAATTTTTTTAAACTGTCCTTTTAAACGGAAGAATTTGACAATACTCATCATGCTGGTGAAAATAAAGGAAATATTGATGTACGCGGTTTGCACCCAGTACCAGATGCCTTTTCCAAGAATCTGTACGTAAAATATGCCGTTTGAGATGAACTGTATGGAAGAATAGTATAAATGGTGATATTTATTGCTCAGTTCCAGTATGAATGTGACTGCGGGAATGATAAATAACGCGATTTTCAGGAATAATGGCATAGGTTTTTGCTGCAGGATATTCATCACAGTGATGACAATTAGCGCCGGGAGAAATGGAAGACTGAAGTACTGAACATGAAGCCACAAACGTGCGTGGTGGGGGTTGGCTGCTAAGAGTTCCATGCCGTAGCTCGCCATGTAAACTGCCATCGCGAAAAGAAGCAGCGAAAGACTAATGCTGCCTGGCAGGTTGCGCCGACGAGAGGAATATATCCCTACGAGGATGTTTACAATCGTCCCCAGAAAAAGGATCGCGGCTAATATGTAGTTAAGCGGTATCATATCTATGTTAACGCGGAAACAATTGTGTCAATTTCAAAGGGTTTTTGGAACGCAAGGATATTCTCGTTTGGCGGAAGATCCGGCGATTCATCCTTATCGTGAACGATGATCAGTTTTTTCATGTGTGTCGAATATCGGGATAATTCATCGGCGGTGAGGAGGTTTTTTTGGAGAAATGCATAATCCATAATAATAGATTTGCCCCACAGCTCTGCCGAGCAAAGTGCGGAAAGAGAACTTCGTGCCGGCAGAAATCCCGCATCGTTTAATGATTCCGTCAGTACCATTTCAAGGATAACATCATCGATGCAGAGCAGGACGGTTTCTCTTCGGCTTGATGTTCTCTTGTGTTCTTCTTGCTTCTGGAAGTGATGTACTGCTTCCAAAAACCTTGTGGTGGGAATGGAAAAGTCCATTTCAATGAAGTCGTGTGCTTTACGCGCAATTTTTACTATGACGCCGATGTTTCTCAGGTTTTCAAGTGCGACGGAAAGCCCGATGTTGATCCGGTAGTCAGAACCGTCAAAATAGGAATAAAAAACGCGGGATAGCTTGTTTATTTCGGGGAGGTTGTCTCCAAGCCCCTCGAAAAGAATTTTCAGGTGAATTGTGGTATGCTCTTCGGTGAGTGATATCCGAATAGAGGAATCAGATGCCATGAAATGCGTCATGGAAAGGAAAATATTGAGGAGAGAGTCCCGTAGAATTTTTTTAGAGGTGCGGATGGTTGTATCACTGAGTTCGAGATCGATGATCACATTTTTGAGCCCCAGGACCGCTTCCATATCGGTTATCACGCTGTTGATGAAGATGTCAGGTTTGAATTCCTCGTAATGGATTTCTGCTGCAACGCTGGCGAGCTCTGCTTTTTCCTGGCAATAAAGATAGGTGAGTGTCATGAGGGAGCTCAAGACATCGCGAAATTCTTGCGGTATGTCTTTGCCGAACCATTTCTCAGAATTCTCGATCATAATGTCGATATTGCGGTGCAGCGCGTTGAGCATGGTGATGTTCAACAGCTCATACTCGTCTTTCAGCCGCTTTATGTTCTGATTGATGAGGTTTTCAATATCTCTCTGATTCATTCACCGTATGCCTTTATATTACTTATCGGAATGCGCGGGTGATTGTTTATGCGAAATATGTATATGCGGATTGTACCGCCTTCCTGAAAGTTGCCCGCATGCGGCATCGATGTCTTCGCCGAAGCTTTTACGCCTGGTTATGGGAACATTCATGATCTCGAGTTCTTTCTGGAATAGCGTTATGTCTTCCTCGCAGGGAGGTTCAAACCCATGCGCACCGGCATTGAGCTTGATGAGGTTTATTTTTACGTTCCCGTGGCGGAAAAGTTTTTTCACGCGGATTGCGTCTTCTTGTGCGATATTGTCCGCGCGCATCACATATTCAAGGGTTACTCTATTTCTTGATGAAGGGAATTTTTTTTGTAGAAGATGCGCAATCTGCTCAATGGAATTTTTCTTTTCGACGGGCATGATGCGGGCTCTGCGCGCAGGAATGGTATCGTTAAGGGATATTGCAAGATTATAGGGCTGTTTTTCGTCAATATAGCGCTCAATTCCTTCAAGCAGCCCGCAGGTGGAGATGGTGATGCGGCGCACTGAGATGTGAAATCCGAAGCTGTAGTTCATAATCGCGGCCGCACGCATCACATTGTCGTAATTGAGAAAGGGCTCGCCCATGCCCATGAATACAATATTGTCATTTTTAATGCCGCTTATTTTGCGCACCTGGCAGATCTGATCAAGTATTTCGGCGGTTTCAAGATTTCGTTTGAACCCGATGCGCGCAGTGCTGCAGAAACGGCAGCCCATCGCACATCCGACCTGGCTTGAAATGCAGATGGTGAGACGCCCCTCATCGGATCCATCCCTTTTAATGAGCACTGATTCTATAAAATGGTCATCGTGAGTTCGAAATAAATATTTTTCTGTTCCATCTCTTGAAATTGCTCGTTCCTCTACGGAAAGCGCCGAGAGAGAAAATTCTTCGCGTAAACGCGCGCGAAGCTCTTTTGAGAAATTGGTCATTTCGTCAAATGAATCGACGTTTATTTCATACAGCCAGTTGAAGAGCTGCCTTGCTCGATATGGTTTTTCTCCGAGTGAAGCAAAAAATTCCTTTGCTTCGTCCAATGTCCAGTTTTTGATGAAATTTTTACACATCCTTATATCTTTGTAATTGTGGCATAATAGTATTTGTAAAATAATTGTAATAATTAAAAATATGGCAACTAAATTTTATTAAAAAATTCTTGCTCTGTTTCAGAAAGAGAGCATTTGTAGCTCAAGAATATCCGCTTTTGGAGGTTTGCGATGAGCACGGTGTATTTTACCGATTTCAGAACAGGCAGTAAAGGCAATATCGCGACTAAAATCCGAAAAATGTTTGAAACAGGCGGATTTTCGAAGGCAATCGCAAAAGATGAATATGTTGCGGTTAAAACCCACTTTGGAGAACTTGGCAATGTCGCGTTTATACCCGCACCGGTTATTCGTATTTTTGTTGATATCATAAACGGTTTGGGCGCCAAACCATTCATCACCGATACAAATACGCTGTATCGCGGTTGTCGAAGTAATGCAGTTGACCATTTGAAAAATGCGATGTTGCATGGATTTGGAATGGAATGTGCAGGCGCACCTGTAATCATTGCCGACGGGCTTATGGGAAATGATTATAAAACCATTCCGTTTGATGGCAATCACTATAAAGAGTTAAAAATTGCATCGGCCATATATAATGCGCATGTCGCAGTTGTGGTTTCCCATGTAAAAGGGCATGAACTCTATGGCTTCGGCGGGGCTTTAAAAAACATCGCAATGGGATGCGTGCCGCCTTCGGGCAAACAGACCATTCATTCCGAGTTCAAACCGCGCGTGAAAGAATCGGAATGCAGAGCCTGTGGAAAGTGCATCGCGAAATGCCCTGTTGATGCCATTGCATATAATGCGAATAAAAAAGCACAGATTAATCAAAATATCTGTATCGGGTGCGGGGAGTGTGTGGTGGTCTGCCCGTATGCGGCGATTCCGGTGGTGTGGAAAACATCGCACAAGCCCCTGCATGAGAGGACTGCCGAATACGTGAAAGGCATCCTCGATACAAAGCCCGGCAAGTGGATTTTCTTTAATTTTATCATGAATGTTTCGCCAGATTGCGATTGCTTCCCCTGGAATGATGCTCCCGTAGTGCCCAACATCGGTATTGCCGCATCATTTGACCCCGTGGCGCTCGACAGAGCCTGCACAGATATGGTGAATAGGGCTGAAATTCTCCCGGGAAGCCGCCTGTACACCAGTAAGGGCGAATGTAATGTGATTGATAAAATCGGCGGGCAGGGGTGGCAGTCTCTCTTTGAGTGCTGTGAAAAAATAGGGGCGGGAGAACGCGCGTATGAGCTTGTTGAAGTGTAAACACAATTTTAATTGACAGATTGATGCTGGGCAGAAATTATAATAAAATATGTATCCCGGAGGAGTAATGTAATGAAAAGTTCGCATGATTTTCCCAGCATAAATCCAAAATCACCCGACGGCATCAAAGCAAGTGGAAAGCCGTATACGATTCTCGTGGTTGAAGATAAAGAATTTCACAGAAAGCAGATCGTTCAAATATTGGAATCGGAAGGATACAAGATCATTGCGGCGGTGTCCAACGGTGAAGAAGCGCTGAAGTTTTATAAAAACAATAAAAATGAAATCGATCTTATTACTACCGATCTGGATATGCCGGTGATGGACGGATATGCATTGCTCTACGAATTGAAAAATGCCGGGCTTAAATCTAAAGTGGTGTTTATCAGCGATGAAACCACAAAAGGCGTGGTTGAGGATCTCCTGAAAATGGGGGCGCAGGATTTCATTCTTAAACCCATTCAAAGGGGTAGAATACTCGAACGCGTGAAATTGGCGCTTCAGAAAAAGTGAAGAATTGCGCGGTGTGTCGAAAGCCCGAACATGATTCAATCGGCACGGAAACTTGACCACAAATGAATCGGCGCGTATCGCGTGCGGGACTGTTCGATTAGATAATGAGGAGCGGATAGAGGAATTCGATGGAGGAACAACAAAATAAACCTGCGTCGGACGGCAAGGATATCGATTACGCGATTGCGCTGTATTACACAGGAGGCGATGAGCATTGTGCCAGGGAAATGCTGGAAGGGAAGTATCGAGATCTCTATATTATCAAGGTGGTATTCCAGTCTTCTTCTCTGTCCGGCGCAATTCTTATTTTTTATAATATCAAGCATTTGAAACTTGTCGATGTTGGCGCCTATGTGACAGGCGGGATAATGTCGACGCGTCCCGATCCTGCTGCGCTGTGGTGGGAATTTGAAAAAACCGTTGTTGCGCTCATCCGAGAAGGGGAGCAGGATAACATACTGGCGAGAACCCTCAGAGACGGTATTGCTCGCTCTTTTACAAAATCGTTTATCGCCGATCTGAACCGATTTTTGGAAAACGAAGATGAAATATCGCTGAACCGCCTTGTGCAGAAAGTGGTACAGGACGCCCTCAGTATTCAGCGCATGGAAATGAAGGTGATTGCGACCAATACCACCTCGCTTGAAATGGAACTAAAATCGATTACTACAAGAAAGATCGATGTGCATGATCTCGAAACAAAGAAGCTCGATGCATCCGGGCAGGCAAAGCCTCTGGATGAATCAACCGCGCGCAACGTTCCCCGTGTCGGCGTCGATGGCGTAAAACTTATTTTGCAAAGCAGCTTTATCCTTTCTCCCATTAAAGGCAAGGATATAAATAAGCTTCAGGTGGGCGACAGGGTGAGAATCAACATCACCGATAAAAATCCAAAGGCAGTGGCGGTGGCGAAAGCGTTCAACGCCTTTGATGAACAGAATCAAAAATTCCTTCCCGTCAATGCGCGCATCAGACAGATTGAAAAAGTTGAGGGGAGGGGCATTGAAGCATACGCACTTCTGGCAAAAGGTATTTTTGCGCACATCATCGAAGAAGAAGAAAATATCAAAGTTGCCATGGATCCCAATTACGTGTGGCAATCCGAAGAAGAAGAAAAGTCTCCGATTAATCTTACGGGAACGATCGTCGTCATGCTCATCATTGCAATCTGTACGGCGGTGGTTATTGCACTTATAAAGCTGCTTTGAAAATAACCTGGTATCTTAACAAAGAACTGAGCTCGTATATATCGCAAACGCCTGTAGGTATTCACACTATTTCTATCCTTAAATCAATCTCATGGGAATTCCTCTTTCGGCAAGGTATTCCTTTGTTTCCCTGATGGTAAATTCTTTAAAATGAAAAATGGATGCGGCAAGCGCTGCATCGGCGCCGCCGATGGTGAAACCTTCGTATAGATGTACGAGCGTACCAACACCACCGGATGCGATAACGGGGACCGGGACTGCATCGACAATTGCACGAGTCAGTTTCAGGTCGTATCCAATCCTGGTTCCGTCGCGGTCCATGCTCGTGAGGAGAATCTCGCCCGCTCCAAGCTCGCATCCAATGCGCGCCCACTCAACAGCGTCGATTTCCGTAGGAGTTCTTCCGCCGTGAAGGTACACTTTCCAATTTCCATTTTCACTTTGTTTGGCATCGATTGCCAGAAGGATGCATTGAGAACCGAACCGCTTCGAGGACTCTGAAATTACTTTCGGATTCTGCACGGCGGCCGTATTGATGGATACTTTATCGGCGCCGTTTTCGAGGATGAGGCGCACGTCTTCTACCGTGCGGATGCCGCCACCGACCGTAAAGGGGATATTGACGGTTTCCGCAACGCGTTTAACCATTTCAAGCACAATCGCGCGGCGGTCGGACGATGCGGTGATATCTAAAAATACAAGCTCGTCTGCGCCCTCCTCGTCATAGAATTTGCCCTGCACGACGGGATCGCCGGCATCGCGGAAGTTCACAAAATTTATTCCCTTGACTACACGGCCGTTTGCCACATCAAGACATGGGATGATTCGTTTTGCAAGCATTCGATATGACCTAAAATTTCGATTTGTTACTTTTACAATACGGGGAACAGGTGTAAAGAATATTTTATGTGAAAGTATTGCGTTTTGTATTCAAAATTTGAACTATTTTAGGTGTTTTACATGATCGTACTGATGGACATCTATCAGCATGGTGTGGATTTGAATGATTTCTCTAAAAATAAAACTATTGACATCTATTGGCATGTTGCGATTTTCAATTGCGGAGAGCGAAATGAGAGGGAGAAGAATAAATATATTTAATGAATTTGCACAAAAATTCATTCCAGAGATTGATGCGGAGATTGCCCGGCTTTTTGATAACAAAATTTCAGCTGCACGCAGCACGCATCGGGAACTATATCGTGATTTAAAAGAATATTGCACGCGCTCCGGGAAAAGAGTCCGACCGCTTATATTTTTAATAGGGTATGGGGAGTACTCCAGACGTGCCGGGAAAACGCGCGAAGCAATCAAAATCGCCGCGGCGCTGGAACTCATGCATTCGTTTCTGCTCATTCAGGATGACATCATCGACCATGCGGTTTTGCGCAGGGGC
>DYLV01000031.1 GCA_020721925.1 Leptospira biflexa | reverse complement strand
TATCGACTGCGGTATTTCTAAGCGCCTTTTCAAGTTCAGGCGCGATATGTGCAGCCGGTTTTACCAGCTTCACTCCTTTCCCGTAACCAAAAAGTCCGAGCTGGCATTTTGAAATTTTTATTTCACTCATATCAATCGCGCGCCCAATTTCCTCCGGAGATTTCGACGTCTCAGCCGCAATCGCAAACGCTTTCGCGCAGGTAATTCTTCCATCTTCCATTGCCTTTGATATCGCCTCTTTTACGCTTTTATCCACATAAATTTTTTCATCATACTTTTTACTATATTTTCCTTCGTCTTTATGCGTCATTGTTGCATGCCTCCTCTGCATAACACGTAAGCTACCTCTAAAAACCGCTTTCATCATTATACCTCACATAAAAGAAAGCAATTTTTACCTATACATGTAGACACAAGGGAACATCCATGTAGATAATTTAAGAAGTTCCCTTATTCCGTATTATGCGGGTATCTTCCTTGTCGTCGTGTAGATTGAAATTCCGGCGAAGTACAACATTTTCAGTGCCGTTTCATAAACATTTTGCGATACTAAAGAATTAACAGGTTTTGTCCAGAATTTTTTCCTGCACTTTCCGTAGTGAAAGTGAGGCTCTGACCCTCTATTTGCTCTTTTGTTGGGTGCTCTGTTGATGCTCTGACCCCTCCATATTATTATAAAAAAAATAGACCTGATAGCTTCGGTACGTCACACAATACCAATTCAGAATGTTAATATTAATTGACAAAATTGATATAGTTAAATTATGTATAGTAATCATGGCTGCGGGTACCAAAATCATTGTTCACGTCGACATGGACGCTTTTTTTGCTGCTGTTGAACAGCTCGACAATCCTTCTTTGCGCGGCAAGCCTGTAGTGGTGGGAGCCGACCCGAAACAGGGAAAAGGGCGTGGGGTTGTGTCTGCTGCCAGTTACGAAGCACGAAAATTTGGCATTCACTCGGCGCTCCCCATTTCCATCGCATATAAGAGATGCCCTCAGGCGGTATTCGTTAAACCGCGGATGAAACGATACTTAGAAATATCGCACATCGTGATGGACATCTTCACAGAATTTTCTCCGGTCATAGAACCGCTGAGTATTGACGAAGCATTTCTTGACTGTACGGGAACAGAAAGGCTTTTCGGCCCTTCGAATTTACTCGGCAAAGCCATCAAGGAAAGAATCCTCGAAAGAACAGGTCTTACCGCAAGTGTGGGAATTGCGTCAAATAAATCAATTGCGAAAATCGCTTCAGACCTCCAAAAACCCGATGGCCTTACCATATGCCCTCATGGCGAGGAAAAAATTTTTTTGTCACCTCTTCCCATCTCAAAGTTATGGGGAGCAGGCAAAAAGACCGTTGAATATCTGCATTCACTCGGCATCAAAACCATTGGCCAGTTAGCTGCACTTCCAATTGAAACTCTCGAGAAAAAACTCGGCACGCATGGAATCCATTTATGGCTTCTTGCAAACGGCATCGACACAAGAGAGGTTGCACCTGATTGGGAAATAAAATCAATCAGCGAGGAAATTACATTCGAAATAGATACCGAAGACATTGCTTTGCTCGAAAAAACCATTTTGGATCTTTCCGATCAAGTTGCACGGCGCACGCGCAATGAACACAAATGCGGAAAAACAATTACTCTGAAAATCAGGCTTGAAGGGTTTGAAACCCATACGCGAAGCAAAACACTTCAAAACCCTGTAAACGATATGTTTTCAATCCGCGATGTAGCATTGACACTTTTTCAAAATTTTTACAGAAAAAATAAAAAAGTCCGTCTTATAGGCGTACGAATATCCAATTTATGTAAGGAAGGGGAAGCAATTCTTCAAACAGGATATTTGCCTTTTGAATCCGACAGTGTAAAAGAAATTCAAAAAAAGAAAAAAATCGAATCGGTACTCGATACGCTTCAAAATGAATTCGGAAGACAGGTGATGAGGGCATCGCTTATGAATGTAAGGTATAAAAGAGAAAAAGATGTGTAAGACTCGAATTCAGGCTTCCATCTTCTCTGGTTCTTTTATTATCATAAAACAATAACCGCACTACCAACCATCACCACGCTTCGCGGGCCAAATTTATCGCCCAGTTTTCCGGCATGGAATGTCTAATTCCATTGTGTATCTTTTTTATTTCACCTTCTCTTTACAGAATTTCAATCCGCTGAACGGCTTTAAATTCAAAATATAAAAATCAAGTAATATTTTTCTTGCTTTTTATATTTATGATTTTTCGATATGTTCGTGCATTGTGTCGCCAATATTTATTCTGAGGCATGTAAAACGCATGATTTTATTTTGAAGCAAAAATTTTTATCGGCGATGTGGTAATTCTCAAGAGTTACCTTCTCAGAATAAATATTGAACAAACACCACATTCACAGGGAGGCCTGAAATGTCATCACTTGCATTAATACTTTTTGCACTCGCTATTTTCACAATCGCATACATTTTTTATGGCCGCTACATCGCGAAAAACCTTGAAATCGATCCCACGCGAAAGACTCCCGCGCATACCATGTATGATGGTATTGATTATGTGCCTGCGCGCGCACCCGTGCTCCTCGGTCATCATTTTGCTTCTATCGCAGGCGCCGCTCCCATCATTGGGCCGATTGTTGCCGCAGTTTTCGGATGGGTCCCTGTGGCGTTGTGGATATTCTTCGGCGGCATTTTTATGGGAGCGGTGCATGATTTTTCTTCGCTCATCGCTTCAGTCCGACATAAGGGGAGATCCATAGGCGAAGTAATTGAAGAAGAAATTGGCACGACGGGTAAATTCTTTTTCCTCATCTTCTCCTGGACGACGCTTATTCTTGTGGTTGCGGTCTTCACCATTGTCGTAGGACAAACTTTCGAAGAAACCCCACAGGCGGCAAGCGCCTCGGTGATGTTTATTGCAGTTTCGGTGATTTTCGGATTGCTGCTATATAAATTAAAAATGTCACTCACATTATCCACGATTATCGGCCTTGTGCTTTTATCTCTCTCGCTAATAGGGGGATACATTTTTCCGCTTGCGTTCCCTGTGTGGATATGGTATGCGATATTGCTAATCTACATTTTTGTCGCTTCCGTTGCGCCGGTATGGATATTGCTCCAGCCACGGGATTACCTCAACTCATTTATTCTCTACGCAATAATGATATTGGGCCTTGCAGGTATTATCCTCTCAAATCCAACAATCAAGCTACCAGAATTTACCTCTTTTCATGTGGATTCGCTCGGCTCTCTTTTCCCTATTCTCTTCGTAACAGTCGCCTGCGGTGCAATTTCCGGCTTCCATTCGCTTGTGGCATCAGGAACAACCGCCAAACAACTCAGCAGCGAAGAGGACGCACAGGTGGTTGGATACGGTGCCATGCTCATTGAATCATTGCTGGCAATCATTTCCCTCATCACCGCCGCGATGCTTCTTTCAGAAGAATATTCAGCGATGAAGGGAAATCCCATCACAATTTTTGCTCATGGATTGGGATCGATGATGACCAAACTCGGCATTGAATACAACACAGGAAAAACATTTGCATCACTCGCCGTATCGGCATTTGCACTTACCTCGCTTGATACTGCGACCCGCCTTGCACGGTTTGCGATGCAGGAATTTTTTACAAAAAAAGGAATTCCCGAAGAGCGACAGCCTTTTATGGCAAAAAACAGATACGCAATCACGCTTGTCAGTGTCGGATGTGCCGCACTGCTCATTTTTTCCGGTCAGGGTTTGAAGCTCTGGCCCATTTTCGGCTCTGCCAATCAGCTGCTTGCCGCCCTCGCCCTCCTCGCGACGAGCGTATGGCTTTCACGTAAAGGCAAAAAAGCTTTATATGTAAAAATTCCCATGATTATCATGTTTGCCATCACGCTCACCGCATTGATAGTCATGGTTTATCAAAATATTATGACCAATAATTTTGTCCTTACAATAATTGCGCTTGCGCTGTTTATTCTTGCAGTGTTTTTAGCCATCGAAGCGAAAAAGCGATTGCAGCAAAAAGGGAATGGATGAGATTAATGCGGCATTCTGCCGTTCTGTTAACCCATTCGGTTCAATATTGCACACTCAATAACACCCGGAGGAATTGATGGAAAAAGCAAAAGTGGGAATTATTGGCGGATCTGGGCTGTACGATATCGAAGGACTTACCATTCTTGAAGAGATTTCACTCGCCACCCCCTGGGGGCCACCTTCAGACAGCATAATAATCGCCGAACATAAGGGAATTACAGCCGCTTTTCTTCCCCGCCATGGTCGCGGGCATTTCATTCTTCCGCACGAAGTGAATTACCGCGCAAACATCGCCGCGCTTAAAATGCTGGGTTGCGAGGAAATTTTTGCTTTTTCCGCAGTAGGCAGCCTTCAAGAGCGCATACGTCCCCTTGACTTCGTGCTTCCAAACCAGATTATCGACCGCACCAAAGCGCGTGCAAGTACCTTCTTCGGAGAGGGTGTTGCAGCGCATATATCGTTCGCACACCCCTTTTGTCAGAGGCTTCAGGATCTGGTTGCTCCTCTGGCGCAGAAGCTCGGCATCACCCTGCACCGTGATGAGACATTACTCTGTATGGAAGGGCCGGCGTTTTCCACCCGTGCGGAGAGTGAACTATACCGTTCGTGGGGCGCAGGGCTTATCAACATGAGCGCGCTTCCGGAAGCAAAGCTTGCCCGTGAAGCGGAAATGTGTTATTGCATGATCTGTATGTGTACGGATTATGACTGCTGGAAAGAAGATGAGCAGCATGTCAACGTTGAGATGCTCATTGATAATCTTAACAAAAACGCACGCTCGGCAAAAAACATGGTAAAGGAAATTCTTCAAGTAACAGGGAAAGCACGATCCTGCGAGTGTGCGAATACTGTAAAGTATGCCATCATCACTGCACCCGAAAAGCAAAACCCGCAAACGGTGGCAAAACTGCGAACGATTTTATCAAAGTATTTTTAATGTAATTCGCATTCAAAGCGATTTCCAAACACTATCCATTTCTCGAAGCGTCATCATCTAAAGAGGGAATGAGCCCCGTGGCAGAATACCCATTAAACCGAACATCATTAACGCAATCAATGAATACATCGCCATTTACGCATGAAAAGTTCCGCGATGATAATATGCTTTACAGATTGCTTCCATGCAGAATCAATACCGCCTGTAAACACAGGCTTACCTGAATTATTAGCACTATGACACCTCCCGAACACATGCTGATTGGCTTCTCCATTGCTCATTTGTTTTACGCATTTCAAACGCTTATTAACAGAAAATATTTTTATTACCCGGTACTTTTATTCCTTGCAGGATTGTGTGCAATAATTCCCGATATAGACTCATTTTTTGGAAACTACGCCTCCAGGGATGTATATACTGGCCACAGAGGCATCACCCATTCTATTCTCTTTGTTTGCACGGTATCGCTCACAATTACTCTTGCAATGCGCACGCTTCCTCAGCGTCCATGTAATAAATCTAATATTTTGGAAGGAAATAAAAAATTCATTATGATTTTTTTTCTGCTATTTCTATGTGGTTTATCCCATTTACTTGCAGATTTACCGCAACCGCCTGGTGTGTGGGGTGGTATCCCACTTTTTTTTCCATACAAAACGGATGGATCATTTTTAAGAATCGGCGGATGGTCAAAAGTCGGATGGTACGATTATAAAATTCTGTGGTCTTATATTTTCTGCGGCGTCACCTCTGCAATTTTGACAGCACTATTGTCAATATCCGAAAAAGTAAAGTTTGAAGTAATTACAAAAACCACTGCCGTACTGTTAATGATAATTAATTTAAGTATCAACATCTGGCTAATACATTACATATCCAATTCGAGGTATGTTAGCGCTGCAGATTGGGAAAAAATTCAAAATGAATTTCTAAAAAAATCACCCCCGATGATCAATACTGCAACCCGCCAAGGAAGGGTGTATTTCATTAGATTATTTAGATCAATAAAATAATCCAGCTTGTAAAACAACAATTACTATATATTTCCCTGCGACACAATCAAAAATGTACGTTTGCCTGAAAAATTATTTAAAAAAGTTTAAAGTCTTATCACACAAAAGAGACTTGAAAATTTAACACGCACAAATCAGTTTGTCTGTACCTTATCGCGAAATCAAATTCACATATTTCTTACCGGAGAGATAAACATGCCCAAAGGAACAAACATTCTTTCATCAAAACCTGTAATTGATTATGAAGAAAAAGCGCCGAAAATCAATCCAGCGGAATTTCAAAAAGTGATCGATTCACGAAGAGCTGTCCGCATCTATGACAGCACCCCCATTCCCGATGAGGTTGCAATGACATGCCTTCACAACGCCCTGCTTGCCCCGAATTCCTCCAATCTTCAGCCATGGGAGCTATACTGGGTAAAAACTCCAGAGAAGAAAAAAGCGCTGGTGCACGCCTGCCTGAATCAGATCGCCGCTAAAACTGCAGCTGAATTGTTTGTGATTGTGGCTCGCACCGACACATGGAACGCACACGCAAAAGAAATGCTCCGAATCTTTTCAAAGGCAAAAAATGTACCAGAAATGGCGAAAAAATACTACTCGCAAATCGTACCGTTTGTCTATACACAAGGCCCTCTTAGTGTACTTGGATTCTTCAAACATATATTATTTTTTTTAAAAGGGCTCAATTCGCCTATCGTCCGCGAACCCGTGCAAAAATCGCATATGCGCCTCTGGGCGGTAAAGTCGACCGCGCTTGCCGCAGAAAACCTCATGCTCTCACTTCGCGCTTATGGATTCGACAGTTGCCCGATGGAGGGATACGATTCTAAAAGAATTAAAAAACTCTTAGGTTTAAAAAGAAACGCATCGGTCGTAATGGTCATATCGGCCGGCAAGCGCGCTCCCGGCGGAATATACGGAGAGCGTATACGCTTCGATTCAAATAAATTCATTAAGAAAGTATAGTGCATTGTGTCTCCATGCGTTTGCAAATTGTTTTTGCATCTCCCGCATAGAGAATGCACTTACATTATTAAAGCAAAAATCAGCATGATTGTATTAATCACCTGTATTTTATTAACCCTCCCGTGTTATTTTGCCCGAAACAGAGGATATAATTAACTATTGGCGATTCAAAAACTAATTCATCTATAGAAACAGCAATAGTCCAAATTCCTCAAAAAATGAAATAGCCTTACATACATAATCTCACAATCCTGATACGCGGTTACAACCAGGGCAGAAGGCAGGAGAAGGTATAGTGCAATACCCCACGCACAACGCGCGTTTCTTACGATCATTTTTCAATTGAATTTTTCACACCTTTAAACTCAACAATTCATTAAACAGATTAAGTAAAACTATTTCAGCATCTCTACATATTCAGGCACGATATCCTTTGTAAAAAGGTCAATCCCCTCAAATGTTTTTTCATGCTTGAGCATATCGCGAATTACCGAAAAAGGAAGCGTCGCGATGTGCGCTCCCACCAGCGCTGCTTCGCGAGCCTGGCGAGGATTCCGAAGCGATGCGGCAATTACTTCTGTGTCAAACTCATACATTTCTAAAACATCTACGCACTGACGCACAAGATCTATGCCTGATATAATCCCATTGTCCTCTAAAAGTGCGTCCTTCTGCACCAGACCATCCGCGGGGAAATAATCGGATTTACCAAACTGAATTCCCGCACGTTTTCGGAGCAAATCATCAATCCTTCCGGCAAAGGGACTTACATACGCCGCTCCTGCCTTGGCCGCTAAAAGCGCCTGCTCGGGTGTAAAAATAAGCGTACAATTCACCGGAATACCCTCATCGGCCAGAGTACTTGTCGCAATGATGCCGTCGAAGTGGGAGATGTCCTCATTTTTCATCGCAGGATTCACGGGGATTTTTATATTCACATTTTCAGCTACGGGATTGAACATCGCAAAGAGCTTTTTGCCCTGCGCAATCATTCCTTCGGCTGAAAGCTCAGTCACTTCCAGGCTTACCGGAGTCCCTTCCGCAACCTTTAAGATTTGTGTTATGTATTCTTTCATGTTGAGTTTCTCACCAGCCGCTTTTCGCCTGTCCACAGCTTTCTTCACAAGCGAAGGATTCGTCGTCACACCATCGCACACGCCCCATGCAAAGGCCTGACGGATTTCGTCGAGATCAGCGCTGTCGATGAATACTTTCATGGTTTTCTCCGATTCTAAAATAATTTTTTTATTGATTATGAAGTATTCATAATACTGTCAATTATTAAATCCATAATTTTTTTGCCATTTAATAATCTATTATACGCGCCTCGACAAATGAATATAGCACACATCCAGATAAATAGTTCTTTCATTTATATCCTTTATATCAGAATACGCTTGACTAAAAATTTTCTTTATATATAGAATAATTATTTCAACGAATATCGAGGTACCTTTTTATGAAAAATACAATAAATCTGCTTTTCTTGCTTTTCCCGCTCCTTCTCTGTCAGACTCCGCCGCGCCTATCCACTCCACTTAAAGAAATTTCCGGTGCACAAAAACCTCCGGTTTTCCGATACATATCTCCGAAAGAAGGCAGTAAAGTATTCAGTACACCCTCCGTTGACAATCCACCCATGGCAAATCTTGCTCAGAGTACAAAAGTTAAAATAATCGATGAAAAGCATGAAGCAGTTGCGGGAGGCAGAAAAAAATCATGGGTTAAAATCGAATTCGTACGAAACAGCCAGATACTCACCGGCTGGATAATGAGCGATAGTCTATCTGGTGAAGAAATCACCACGAAAGAAAAAGAAATATCAAAATCACTACTTCAAATCGATAAATCAGTTGGACCGGTTATTCGCATCAGAGGGCAATTTATTCTCGCCGAATGCATTTATAATACCGGATATGGATCAACACCTTATTATTTCCTCGGCAACCAAAAACAGGTTTTCATTTTTTATGAAGACGGATCATTTACGTTCGACATCAACGTATGTTCGGGATCAAGTCCGGAAGAAGGAAATTTTATACAAACTGAACGAACAATTCGCGCTGATGTTGCTGGAAATGCCGTCAAATTTGAAATTTTAAACTCAAATACAATTAAAATCGTTCAAGGAGCCGAATACCTCTCATGCCAGGTATGCAGAGAAGCATATCTTGTACGATCAGGGGAATAACATCTGTTTGTTTAACCACCTTTATTTTATCGAAGTGCCTGCATACGCGATATCCAACCACTTCGACTATTTCGCCATGTACCAGCCTGTGCGGTATACAGTATATTGCTTTCGCACTCAATTAAAAGAGTAGCCAGCTCTCCCAATGAACGCGCATTTCTCACCCGGGCCACCCAGTTCCCCCGCGAATTTCGGATCCAGCTTCCATTCTGTGCGCTCGATAAAATATTCGTTTCAAATTCCAGCACCAGATCTTTCATCCGCTGGAAATTATTGCTTCCACCGGCACTTCGCACATCATTGAGCCAGGATGATCTTCTGCTCCTCCAGCTGGAAGTCTGTGCTGAATAATTTACGCTCGTTTCAAGCTGAATAAGGAGGTCCGCAAACATCGAGAGGCTTCCGCCTCCCCCGCCCATGTACGGTGCAGGCTGCGACATCGCTTCAAACACAGAAAGGCGGTAACTCCCCAATATATTCGCGTTATAGGCACGCACCACAATGGTATAGATGCCGGGCGCAAGTCCCGTGACAATTTTTGCATTCAACCCTTCTCCGCCGTCATCATCGGATGCGACCATTCCTCCGGAATTATTGTACAGTTCAATAAAAGGATCAAACGAAGAATCCGTCCTGTCCGCACGTATTTCCACGCTCTTGGGACTCTGAATATTGAGCGTGTAGCTGTCACGTCCTCCTGGCTGGGTGATTGCCCCATTTACCCCACTGTTAAGGGAGATAGAGCCGCCCCCTCCCGATGGGATCGCCGGCCCGGGCACAGGAGAAATTCCTGATGATTTTTTCGAAGGCGTGGGACGTGGCGCTTCGCTGAAACCTGCGATGATTGGCGTAGCCAGGTTTCCTCTCACATACGAGAGCACATCTCCCGTGCTCACGGAAATGATTCGCATATTGATATTTTTCTGCCCCGAAACAATCGGCACCAAAATGAGTTTCGCACCCGAAAGTTTGCCAATTTTCGAACGCTGCTCTTCGTCGACCATACCCGACTCAGAAAAAGTCCATTCTTTCGTAATCTGCTCCACAAGGCTTCTTTCCACAATCTGGAAACGCTTATCATCGAACACAATATCCATAATCTCGTCGTCGAACGACTCGAGTTCTGGATTTTTCTGCTGGGATTTGGTCATGAAGGGGATGATGGCTATCTTCTGATTTGATTCACCGCGGTATTTTTTCAAAAGCGTTTTAGTATTGTTCCGCACAATCTCTCTATTGGTAGCGCAACTTGCTATCAGCATAATAGCAAAAAGCATCATGATTTTCTTTGAAATTTGCATATGACTACCTCGTTCATTGTAATGAAATAGCACTATCCAATATTACAGCACACAATATCATCACCAAAAGTATTACCTATACAAAAACCATTAAAGGCTGAAAAAATCAACTACTTTTTATTGTATTCTGCAAGACTTTTATTATGGGACTTCTTTTGCCTTTATAAACGCATGATACTCCCGAATGGGGGAGCATACGATGTTGCTCATGCCTTTTATGTATCTGGCCTTTCCTCACTGCCGCATGATTTTTTCAACTGGAATAACCGTTTCACCCAGTTCCAGCATTGTGTTGATAAGCGATACCTTTTCATATCGGGGAAGATATTCAACTCTGATTACCACTTCATGAATAATTCCTTCACAAATCAGTTTTTCTCGTTTAGTGCCGCGCAAAAGAAATGTGGTCGGCGTCACCCATCTGACCCCGTCATACAACGCAATATTTGAAAACGACGTATCCGTGAGATAGCCATTAATAGCAATAAGGATATCATCACAGGTGCCTTTTTTCGCAAAAAGTGATTCAAAGGCACTTTTATCTTCATACTTATGCGAATAATCAATCCTGTCGGCTTCCATCAAACAAATCGATTGAACATTTCTGCGTGTATAAGGAAGGATTTCTATTCCTTCAATTTTTTCCCGATATAGCACACGACATTTGTAGATCCCTTTTTCAGGTATACGGTGCCGGGATAATGCACCTGTAATATCGAGCGACCGCCGGATGCCCAGGATTTCCATTCGGCTCCTCTCTGTGCGCGCGATGTGATACGCCAGATCACAGACTCTGCCATTGTCTATTTTCAATGTTTCAACCAACCGGCACATAGACTTTTTCAATGAGCTCCAAGTATTCTTTTTCTGCGTCGCTGTAGACAGTGATGCCGCCCCCGCTTTTAAATACAAGTCCATCGGGCACGCGCTCTATAAAGCGAATCATCACCGCGCTGTCAAGATTATTGCCGTCGAACCAGCCGAATACGCCCGTATAGTAACCTCGCGCATAACGCTCGGCCTGTTTAATAATCTCTACTGTGCGTTTTTTCGGCGCACCGGTGACAGAGCCGGCGGGAAGTAGCGCAGTGGTAATTTCACCAATTGATTCATGATAATTTTTCGGAAGCACACCCCTGATTTTCGAACTCACCTGCAAAAGAGGCCCGTTTGAAGTTTCAATACGCTCCACGTATCTGAATTTTTCCACACAAACTTTCTTCGCCACAATGCTAAGATCATTGCGCAATAAATCCACAATGGTAAGATGTTCTGCAAATTCTTTTTCATCAGCAAGAATGATTTTCTCTGCATCGGGAATGTCGGCACGAATGGTGCCTTTCATAGGATAGGCGGAGATGACGCCCTCTTCAATGCGCACAAACGGTTCCGGCGAGAACACCACAAACTTATCGCGCACCAGAAGACGATACGGCGCGCGTGCACTTGAGAAAATGTCATCAAGCGAAAGATTTATTTCTATCGAAGTAGGAAAGGTAAGGTTGCACAGATATGAATCGCCTGCACACTGGCATGCAGTCACAAACTTAAAAGAAAATATATATTTTTCAAATGAAACAGGAAATTTTTTCAGACGGATTTTTTCACACATGGACGCTGTTGATTTCTGCGGCACTCGATTTTGCACGCCTCGAATATCATAGCAAATCGAACGCGGATCAATGCTTTCAAGCGGGAAGATAATTGGGCAGGCACAATCAAAATCAATAATAAAAAGAAAAGGGCGCTTCTGACGACCGAGGGAGTTAAACTCGTTAACCATGAAGTACGGAATCTGTGGGTGCAACTAAAATTTCAATATTTTTTACATAGTGCTTTCGCTATTTTTTCACCAGCATATCCAACAACTCCTTCACCCGCACCCTTGTTTCCTCAACTAAACCCGAATTATCAATTATGTAGCGCGCCTTTTTTCTCTTTTCCTCTATGCTCATCTGGAAGGTAAGGGTCTTTTGCGCTTCCTCAAAGGGGAGAGCATCACGGCTCATCAACCGCGCAATCTGCATTTCAACCGGCACATACACTAAAATCACCACAGGAAAAAGAGTATGCCATCCGGCTTCATAAAGAAGCGGCACATCAACAATGATTGGCATTCCATTTCCCACGGCCCTATGCTCATCAACCTGGCGCAATACCTCAAGCCCAATCCTCGGATGCGTAATTGCATTGAGCATTTCCCGCTTTTTTGGATCGCCGATGATTATTTGGCGAAGCAGTTCTCTGTCTAATATCCCCGCTTTGGTGAGCACTTCGCTGCCGAAATGATCCACAATCTCCTTCAGTGCCGGCTGCCCGGGCTCAACAATTTGCCGCGCGATGAGGTCGGTATCGATGATGCGGCATCCGAATTCTTTGAGCATGCCGGCAACAGTGGACTTTCCTGTCGCAATCCCGCCGGTGAGACCGAAGCAGTCATTCAGCACAATGTTGGGAAAATCAGCCATGAGAAATTCCTAAAAGGGATTATACCACCATGAATTCATACGCACAACCCGTCAAGAAACTTCATCTTTTCCGACACAATAGTACTGCAGCATTCCCATCTTCCTTTATGCGGGGGCGATGCAGTTTTTTCCATTGCAGGCGATTGAAGTATCGCTTCTGCCCCATTCCCCGACTCGCCCAAGACTTCTTCCAGAAACCAGCGGTTGTCCTGCCCGTCTTCCGGCGCCGCGCACTTTTACACTGCAGTGTCTGGTCTTTATTGCGGGATCAAAATTTTACTTGTCATTTTTATATCCTGTTCGCCCTAATTATCATTAGGGTTGAAGATTTCACAATATTTTTATCTACAAGAGGCAGGCTTATGGAGCTTTTTTCTCGGGCAGTGGAAAATACGCTCATCATCTCAATCAAAGGAGATATATCTGCCCTTGGAGGGCTTGATCTCGACAAAAAAGTGCTGAAAGAAGTCGAAGTGCACCATCCCAAGCGTCTCATCATAAATCTGGAGGAGGTGGATTATCTGGATTCCCAGGGCATGGGTGCGCTTATCATCATTCGCCAATTTACCATCAAAAATAAAATCCTTTTTTCCCTTGTGGGCATCAACGATCGGCTCAGAGGAATTTTTGAACATTCCGAAATGATAGATTTTTTCAACATCAAAGATTCCGAAGAAAACCTCCTCTGATCACGAACCAGTCAACTTCTCGAGCAATTTATTTTTCGCGCGTTCAAAATCTTCTTCGGATATAGCACCCGAATCGCGCAATTCCTTGAGCTTCGCAATGGTAGCCGGTATATCCTCTGTTTTTTTCTCATCCGCAAGACCGCGCACCACCTCCTTGCCTTTCTCAAGCAGCTCTTCGTATTTCGCTTTCACGCTCTGGGCGCTGATGTCGAAGATCGAGTTTTTGTTTGAAAAATGAGCATCGAATATTTTTCCGAGTGCATAGGTGGATGCGCCGGAAAACGCGACCTGTGCGCTGATCCCGATGATGGTACCCACACCCGGAATAGCTTTGATTGCACTTGCGCCCACGCGCGCCAGCGTCGCTCCGGCAAGAGAAGAAACCAGGGATTTTCCCGCATCATGGTCGTACTGTGCGCCATACGCATTTGCAATCTGCTTAATCATGTCGAGCTGGATCACCGTAATCGCGCTAATATCCACCAGCGGCACCGGAATCATCGCCGCCGTCATGCTGTAGATGACATGGTTTTTGATGATGGACTCAACATTCAGTTTCTTTTCTTCATTTGGTTCCATCTCCGGTCTCCTTTTATTGTGCAATTGATGCTTCTGAAATCTGCCGTTATGCATGAAGATACAGATTTCTCAGGAAAAGTCAAGTGCTTCATCAATTACATGCCAAAATACCACGCAAGATATTCGTCCCATCCGGTTTTATTGGTAAAATCGAGCGCAGTTCGATATGAAGTGAGATAGTCTGAAGAGATCACCCAACAAACAGCGAGAAAACATCGAGCCGGATAAGTACATACACCAGCAACAACAATGAAACGAGTCCTGCCGCAAGGAATACCACAGGGAGGTTTCCGCCGAGCTGTTTGCCTTTGAAAATTGCAAGGCCGATCACTCCGAAAGGGCCTACGGAAGAAATTAAAAGCGCCATAAACGCACCGAAAACTTTAAAAACAAAATCAGCTGTATCTTCTGCATCGCGCATTGCAAGGCGCACTGCGATGTAGGCGAGAAAGATAAAAAAAAGAATAACCACTCCCACCACTACATGAATTCGTTTCATTACCGGTATCCTCCTTTGTATAAATCATTGGGTTAAGTGATGCGGACACTTCGCACATGTTTGTGGCACACATCAAAGCAAAGATTGGCGAATAAAGAGATACGGGGCGATAAATCCTCTCCACCAAAAATATTGTGTTCGTTATATATTTTAATAGAGCTTCTTCCATTGATTTCTTGATTTATACTTTCTTAAAATACTGCAATATATTTATATTTTTGTCAATATAATTTCAAATTGCATAAATGGTTGTTGACGGATATCACAAATATTATATACTGTGGTAGTGATACAATATCATACTTTTTTCTTATTTAGCGGGCTATGATTAACTTTCCTGTTTTTAACAGCACCGGTATTATTAAAACAGTGTGGAACATTATTGTTCTTCTTTCTGTATTGCTTTTTTCGTTTTTCTTTTCATATCGATTTACCTTTCATATTTATGAAACTGATTTTCTCTACTGCTTTCTTATTGCAATTTTTTCTCTCGACGTACTGGTAAATTTCAATTCTTCTGTAAAAATTGAACATACCGTTTCCATCAACCGCAGAATCATTGCAAAGCATTATCTTAAAAGCTGGCTGGCCGTCGATATCATCACCGCTTTTCCCCTCGACGTTTTTGTTCTTTTTATTTTCGGCCCTCCCGAAGAAGGCAGCAAAGGGATGTTCCTTTTGCTCATTCTGCAGATCATCACTCTCATAAAACTTCTCAAAGTAAAAAAAATCACGAAAGAACTGCGCGATTATTTGCGCATGAACCCCGCCCTGATGCGCCTTCTGACATTCGCTTTCTGGTTTTCACAGGCAGTGCACTACATTGCACTCGGCTGGATCATGATCGGTGCGGTTGAGACTTTACGCCCCTCCATTGACCAGTATATTCGTGCGCTATATTGGGCTATCACAACTGTTGCCACAATCGGCTATGGAGACTATTGCCCCAACCACGAAGACAATGTGCAGATTGTTTTCACCATGGTAGTACAGATTTTCGGCGTGGGCATGTACGGGTATATCATCGGTAATGTATCTGGACTGATTGCCAATCTGGATGTGGCACGGGCGAATTTTCTGAAAAAAATCGAAGAGGTCACTACCTATCTTAAAACAAAAAAAATTCCTGAAGATCTTCAAGAAAAAATTCTGAATTATTATTATTATCTCTGGGATAAAAGGAAAAATATTTCAGATCAAAATCCCCTGGCCGATCTTCCATCCAGTCTGAACCTGGAGATTATGCTGTATCTTAATCGCGACATGCTCAGAAAGGTTGAGCTTTTTAAGAATGCGCAGGAAGTGTTTGTGAGAGAGGCCATTCAGATGCTCACCCCGCTCATTTATATGCCCGAAGATCTCATTATTCGCCAGGGTGAATACGGCGATTGCATGTATTTTTTAAGCTCAGGAGAAGTGGAGGTTATTGTCGATGACCAGCGCGTGGCAACTCTCGGACCGGGTTCCACATTCGGGGAAACTGCCCTTCTTGTAGGCGAAACAAGGAATGCGAGCATCTTCACCAAAACGTACTGCGAAGTTTTCAGGCTTGCGAAATCCGACTTCGATCATCTGCGCAGGCGATTCCCGGAATTTGACGGTGAGATCAGGAAGCTGTCGCATAAGAGAGCGAGAAAAACAGAAAAGACCAGGAAATAAGTTCCCATAACGCCAATCCGAGTGAGGGATGATTTTTCTTTAAGCAATAGCACTCAAAGATTGCGTGCGCATTTCAATTCTCCGGTCGTTTAAATTGCACACTCAGACGTATATAAAATCATGTACTCGAATTGATGTCATCAATACTGTTTCATTTTTCGAAAATTATTATTGCTTACCCTACTCGCAATCGATAAAATCATTCATCTCTACCGATCATTTACAACCATCAAGGGAAAAGACATGCTAAAAAAATTGCTCATCAATATGATAATACAATGGCAGCGAAAAAAGACAGATTACGATCGCCCCATTGCGATTCGGAAAGCTACAGAAAAGCTTGCCCACCGCTATCTTCGCATGCCACTCAATTGTATGGCAGCAGAAGTCGATGTAGGAGGCATTGCGGCCGAAAAGGTTTGGTGGTACGGAAAGGACGAAAAAAGAATTATTTTATATTTTCACGGTGGAGGATACGTCATCTGTTCCCCCCGCACTCATCGCCCGCTTGTATGCCGAATCGCGCGCGAATGCGGCGCAATGGCACTTGTTCCTGAGTATCGGCTTGCTCCTGAACATCCTCATCCTGCGGCAGTAGAAGATGCGATAAAATCATACCGTTGGCTTCTCAAAAGCGGCACAAAACCACACCGAATCGCGGTAATCGGCGATTCTGCCGGAGGAGGACTTGCACTGGTGCTTCTACAGCAGCTTCGCGATAAAAAAATTCCCCTCCCCGCCTGTGCGGTCCTTCTCTCGCCATGGGCAGATTTAACCGCTTCCAGGACAACAATCAAAGCTAATAAGCGCAAAGACCCACTTTTGGAACAGAAGGCACTTGAAAAATTCGCGCGTTATTATGTGCCAGACTGCTCCTTTGACCACGCTACTGCCTCGCCTCTTTTCGGTGATTTTAGAAAACTTCCGCCAATCCTTTTACAGGTTGGGGAATGTGAAATTCTTCTTGATGATGCACGCCGCACCGCAAAAAAGGCAAGGGATGCAGATGTTGATGTTGAAATATCCGAATGGCCGGGGATGATACACGTCTTTCAGTACTTAGCGCCGTTTCTCCAAGACTCACGTAAAGCGATTGAGGAAATCGGAACTTTTGTCAAACGGCATATTCCATGATGAAAACACCTGAAACTTGCGCGTGTTGCATACGCACGAGATTCTCCACCCAATTTTATGGTAAAGTGGCGCTTTCCAGATAACAAAGATTCATCATGGCCTCCTCAAACGACGACCCGCAAGTATCAATGTTGGGACGAAACTCTAAGCATACGCGGGGTCTTTGCGCATACATTCTGCACGTGTTTTCATCGCTCAGATTAACGCAGCGCATGCCGGCAGGCTTCCCGTGCGGCATTCCAGGGAGTGATGATATCGACGGCGCGATGCAGCAGGCACCGCATTTTCTGCATGGAAAAAGGGATTGTGCGGAATTGTTATCCTGCACGGGCAAGAGATCAGAAACGTCATTATTTATTTCAGCAAGGTTCATTATGGAAAAATCAACATTTTTTCTTTCTCAGATATGGTGCAAGGTGCTCATTGCCGTATTTTTCTCGAAGATCAATCCAATCATTTTTGCGAAGCATGCCCCGACACTTTGGTGAACCACAGCGACAGTTAAATCCCCGATCAAATGCGGTAAAGTCGGTGCCGTAATCGTATGTGATTTCTTCTCCCGAGGCGATATTGCGCCGCGCGACGAGTGAATCTCCTTCATACCAGACATTCGGATCGCAGGAGTGATTCATGAAAAATGCGTCATCTTTGAGCACCTCTTCCATCGAAAGCTGCCCCGAAAGAAGATCATCGTCGATTTGATAACAAAAATGAAGAAATATTTTTTTTTGATCTTCGGGCAGATCGAGCACATCTTTAACCGTTAAATCGACACATGCGTTGTGATCGCATTCGTTTTCTTTCCAGACAAACTCGCCCCGGACAATAGGTTCCTTTGCGAAAAGCCCGTATTCGTTATCCTTAATTTTTTTTCGAAACACTTTATCGCTCAGCATAACTCAATTCGTTACCGCCTATATCCTTTTTTTAGGATTATTCTATGTAATGTAGCGATAAGACTCATCGCATAAACTTTTGTAATATAAATTCACCTGCTCCAAAAAAATATTGAAATATGCATCTTTTAGGCGTATTATGAATATACTGTCAAGAAAAATGCGCGTTTAGAATTATCAGTTTTACCAGAACGAAAATGCGGTGTGTGAAACAGAGGGATGTGCAATAATAACATGCAAAAATTCACTCCACACCCAGGAACACCGATATGCTGATACCATTACTCCACAACGTCACACTTCTGGTAGCGCTGAGTGTGCTGTGGACGCCAATACTTCTTCTCAGAAAAAAATACCCCAATACGTATCGGATATTGTCAGGCTTACTTTTTGGCCTTTCCGCGATTGCTGCAATGATAACGCCGCTGAATTTCTTTCCGGGCGTCATCTACGACGGCAGATCGGTTGTCATTTCACTTTCAGCGCTTTTCGGAGGAGGAATCGCTTCCCTCATTGCTTCACTGATCGCAGCGGCCTACCGGATCTATCTTGGCGGAAGTGGAGTATACGCGGGGGTCGCCTCTATCGCCGTGTCGGCGCTTATTGGACTTTTTCTTAGGCGCAAATATCGGAATAGACCTGCGAATATTCCAATTCAAAATATCATTATTTTCTCTTTCATCGTCCATATTTCAGTTCTTTTATGCCAGCTTCTCCTTCCCTGGCCCATGGGAATTGAAGTGATGAAAAAAATCGGCATAATCTATCTTCTCACTCTCTCGGGCGGACTTTCGGCTATCGCGCTTTCCTTCTGCGCCATTGAAACCAGAACCATTGCCCTGCAGCAGCTTCATGCAAGTGCGGATTATTTGCAGGATATCCTCAGCATAAGTCCTTCTGTGCTCTTTACCATAGATATAGCCAGCAGTACTATCATCTGGATTTCCCCGAATGTAAAAGATATTCTCGGCTTTCATCCCCACGAAGCGCTCGAGAAGGGATGGCTTTTTCATTACTGCAAGCCAGAAGAGAGGGGAAAATTAGCCCATGTAGTGAACTCGCTTTGCAAACAAGAAAATGCGGATGTGGACATTAAATTCAATCATAAAAGAATGGGCGAACTTTTACTTCACATACAATTTAGGGTGCTTCAAAAGAAAAACGACGACCACATCCTTTCATTTGCATCCATTACCGACATCACGCGCCCGGCGAATCTTCTTCGTCAGCTTTCCGAAAGTGAGGAGCTGTTCCAGTTAATCTTCAATAGTGCACCGGTTGGCATTTTTTCATTCAATTCTCAGGCAGAGCTCACCGCTCTGAATGACAATTTCGTCAATATTATCGGTTCCTCGAAAGAAGCGATTTTAGGGCTGAAGCTTTTTGAGCTTCCTGATCCACGCGTCCGAGACGCGCTTACCCGCTGTTTGAACGGCGAGATTGTGACTTATGAAGGAGTGTACACATCCTTCACCGCGAATAAATCCACCCCCATACATGCAATTTTCTCACCGCTCATGCTCGATGGTAAAACCGTTGGCGGTATTGCCATTGTGGAAGATATTTCCGAAAAAGTAAAAATCGAAGCCCGGCACCAGAAACTCGAAGAGCAACTCCGCCAGTCTCAGAAGCTCGAAGCGCTCGGCAGGCTTGTTGGAGGCATTGCCCACGATTTCAACAATATTCTGAGTATCATTTCAGGCTACACAGAACTTGCGAAAGAGAAAACCAAACTTGGGGAAGAAATCAGCACCGAGCTTGAGGAAATTCAACATGCGGTTTATCGGAGTACTGAAATCATCCGCCAGCTTCTCACTTTCACCCGGCACAAGCATCTACAACCCGAGAAGCTCAATATAAACGAAATAATAAAACAATCGCGGAAAATGCTTTCCACTCTTATTGGTGAAAATATTGAACTGCGTCTTGACCTGGATGAATCTCTTCACGAAACAATGATAGACAGAACGATGTTCATTCAAATCCTGACTAATTTAGCCTCGAATTCGAGGGATGCAATACAGGACACCGGCATCATAACCATCACGACAAATAATAAATATCTGGACGATGATTTCTGTGCGAATCATCAACAGGCAAGTCCGGGCGAATACGTCTTTGTCCAATTTTCTGATAACGGTTGCGGCATGAGCAAAGAAAACCTTGAAAAAATTTTCGAACCCTTCTTCACTACCAAGGAATCCGGCAAAGGCACAGGGCTTGGACTCTCGATCGTCTATGGCATTGTGAAACAATTCAACGGATTTATCACCGTGTACAGCGAGCCGGGAATCGAGACCACTTTCAACATCTTCTTTCCAATATTTTCAGGGGAATCAGCAGCAATTGAAAAAATAAAAAAAGAGATCCAAAGAGCGCCCGCGCATAGAAACATCATACTCGTCGAAGACGATATGAGCATACTCCAGATGATGCAAAAAATGCTTGTAAACCTGGGACAATCCATATACACCTTCAACAACCCACATGATGCGCTATCGTTTATTGAAGAAAATATTCCGAAAACGGATATACTCATGACCGACATCATCATGCCGGGTATGAATGGCAAAGAACTTTATGAAAAGGCAAAAAATATCATCCCAAAAATAAAAGTAATATATCTTTCGGGATATTCCGACGGCATTATTTCCGAAATAAAAGAAAGTCCTGAGACATTCTTCATTCAAAAACCTTTCACAATCGAAGATATTAAAAAGGCTCTGAACTTTTTAGAATAGAAATCAAATCATTCGATAGAGAGGGTGGTCACGCGCGCCTTAAGAATATCCGACATAGTGTGGATTTCTTCCGAGTTTTCTGTAAGTTTGAGTGCACCCGCAGCGTTGGCCTGCGTGAGTTCGTTGATCCCCGATACCGATTTTACAATTTCACTTAATATCCAATTTTCTAATAAACCCCTTTGCCTTTTCACCCGATAATAGCATTAACATCATTCTAATTGCAAATGCTTTAATTGAAAAGGTGGTTGCCCATGAAAAAAATATGTGTCTTTGCAATTATTATTACAATAACAATTTGTGGCTACGCATTCACGCGCGATTACTCATTGCCGGATATCGACCGAATAAGAATCACAGCCGGCGATGTGCCCTCAGGCTTTATGATCGCACAGATCCCCTCCTTCGCAAGAGAGGTATTCCGCGACAATCCCTGCTACCTAAATTCAAATGGCATCAAACGGATTGCCAAACATCTGTATCCAAACGGTGATTACAATGCCATTTCATCAATTCATTTTACAATCATGGCAAAACAAGGCAGGCCATTCGGAGACGATATTGTATGCTACATCATCGTCTACCGCAACGAAAAAGCAGCACAAAAGGAGATCAAAAAGCTCACCGAATATGCTGAATTCAACAATCAGCGCGCTGCGGTTACGGCGAAACACAACCTTGCAGTTTTCATTCATTCCGACGACGTGGCAAACATGCCCGCGGTGGCTCAACTCAAGCGGACTCTTGAAGAGAGGATTGCGAATTTAGGCGAAAACTAGTAAATATTCTTTTTCACAAAAAGCTCTTCGAGTTCGTCAGCCTTTGCGGCAATATAGGTGAGTGACTTCATGAACCGCACAGGCTCGCAGTCTTTCAAAAGAAGCGATGTCTTCAGGATCATGGTATTGTTCAGAAGTGCAAGCGCACCGTAATGGATGGTCGCATTAAGCTGGAGGGAGTACTTGTATATTTCGAAGAAGTCATCCTTGAGCTTTACGACCACTGAATACATATTTATGACTCTATCTCCCGCCTCATCTTTGGTCAGCGTGATGAGCACCTCCTGTGAGCGCCCGTTTTCAAATTCGAGATGTGTGGTATAGACCCCAGAAGAGTCTTTATGAAATTTGAGTTTAAACTCAGAAGCAACTGCCGCTACAAAACCATCGAATACTTCCATAATATCTATCCTCGTTTTTTTTGTTCAACATGCGATAATGCACCTCATTGAATGAGCAATTTATCCAAGCAACTCCCGTACGCGTTCGGGATGAATATTTCCCTGAGCAGTGAGCGCCACACCTCTCTCCGACGACATGGAGGCTATGACTCGCTCAACTGGCGTTCGCGCATTTTCTGCTTCTTCAATGGTAACATGTGGCAAAGCAGCCGACGCGGTTTGAAATTCCCGATGGATTGATTCTATTGATTCCTGCGTCCCTTTCAGCGACTCGAAAGCTTCATTGATCTGTGCGATATCGGGCAATCCGCCTTCCTGCATGTGACGTGCCTGTGTTTTCAGTGACGCAAGGCTCTCCTGTACAGAGGCAAAATCAATAATGCGACGCTCCCGCAAAGCTCCGTTTATTTGCGGGATAAGCACTGCCGATGCCGGCCCTCTTTCGCTTTCGGACATCACTGCATTTGCCGCGGAAACCACTTGTGCAATTTCAGCCTGATCAACCGATCCACCGGTAAGCGTCCTGGTCGCAAGTCCCTGAAGCTGAAATGCAATTTCCATTGCACGGCTCACAATGCTTTTGGCAGTATGAGCGATCACCAGCGCCTCTGTAAACGCTCGGGTCGATGAGTGAGATGCCGCTGTCCCCCCACGCTGGGCGAAAATTTCTTCACCCCTCAATGCAGGAGTGCCGACAACTTCTCCCGATCTTCGCTGAGGTATTTCGTTGGGGCCTAATGATGAAATCTTCATACTTCCCTCCCTAAATCTAATGGATAATACATGATTTTTCCCGGCCCTGTCAATTCTTTTATAGATAATTCAATCTTTTTTGATATTAAGAAAGGAAATATAGTGGATATAATAGTATATTATGGGTACCCTAAAAACCCATTTCATTTGTAAAAAAACTTTCCGCGAAAAACCACCAAACAAAAAAGTTATACCATACGGATTATCCTCACAAGTGAGCATAACCCATGATAAGATGCTTTCGAGGTTTGCGTATATTCCCACAAATACACGCATTGCGCCTGCCACACATCACTTTTTCCAAAAAAAATTTTATCTTCTGGCTGATTTCATCGTATTAATGGGTAGAAGGATATTTT
>DYLV01000030.1:10542-23471 GCA_020721925.1 Leptospira biflexa | reverse complement strand
TATGAGTGCTGCGGAAAACTTGACAAAAATAATTATTGTTGGCATACAGTATGGAAACTTGATGAAAAATTAGCACAAACCATACTCCTCTAGTGACTGCGCACCATATCGTCGCAATAAAACTTCTTTATCTCAAAAGTGGCGTGTTCTTTGTTTGGATATGCTGAAAAAACATACACTCTGTAATCGATCGTAGTAATATCCATTCAAATGGCTATCTCTTTGAAAGCGCATTGTCAACAAGTTGATCTATTTCCGAAAGAGGAGCTGTGTTTCCATTTGATGTATTTGCCTCCGGAAAGACGCTCGCGTATGTCCCGTTGATCTGGCGTGAGATTAGGTCATCGTACGTGGAGAATGATCCGGAGTGAGGGCTTTTCAGAAAAACAAGCACTCCCGCTGTTACGAGAAAAAGTGGTATGATAGCCGCTCTTGTCATCATTTTCCGTGTCTGCGTCTTGCGTGCCGAAATCACACTTTTTGCAATTGCAAGGTCCCACATATCGCTTGAAAGGCGGTTTTTGATATCAGCTTTAAGGATTTTAGATGATTTATCGTCTCGCATACCCGAATTCCTCCTTTTGTAAAATCTTGTATATCATCTCTTTTCCTCTGGATTTTCTGGATTTCACAGTGCCAATGGGAATGTGGAGCATGTTCGAAATTTCCTGCTCGGAATAGCCTTGAAGCACAAGTTCTACCACGGGGCGGTATTTGAGCGGAAGTTCCCCAATGATTCGAGTAAATTCAAGCGAGGCATCCTCTGGATTCGCGGTCTCCTGATATTCAAGCTCAACTTTTTTGGCAATGCGCGCATGGTTGTTTAATCGCGTGATCATCCGCAATGTTTCATTTTTCGCAATTTGATAAAGCCATGCGTTCAGATGACCTTCCTCCGAGTATCGATTTTTCACAAGGCTTTTATATGCCCTGAGGTACGTTTCCTGGGCAATATCGTCTATCGCATGACGGTACTCTGCGGGAAGATGACGGGCGATCGCTCCGAGTACAGAGGCTTTTGTTTTATGCACTATTTCTGCAAATTCCTGTTCGCTCATCATATCAATACGCCTTTGAGATTGAGTAAAAGGCCGGTCTGTTTAATGTCACAGACCGGCACTCTTATTACAATGCATCCGGATCGCGATGGCGCATCCCGGGTCCCATCTTGTGATGAGGACCTCTCATCGCCTTGAGTTTCGATTTCTGCTCCTGAGTGAGCACCTTTTCAATTTCGAGGCGGTGCGTGATCTTGAGCATGTAAATTTCAATCCGAATATCGGCGATCTCGCGCAAGAGGTTTCGTACAGTGCTCAGGTTTACGTTTTCCTCCAGCATCAGCCGTTCGAGTTGAATGCGTTTTGGCTCGAGCTTTTCCCGCTGATTGAGCATGAGTTTGTGGTGGTTTAGATTGATCTGCTCAATCTTGCTGATCTGTTGATCGGTCAGCCCGAGTTCCTGTTTGCACATCGCGGGATTGCCAAAAAACATCGGTGGATGTCCGGATTTCATTTTCGGCCCTCCGGGTCCCGGTCCATGATGCGGTTGTGTCCAGGCTGATGTAAGTGCAGCCATAATCAGCGCCAGCCCAATGAATCCGGTGAACAGCGATTTTTTTATCATACTGTAAATGTACCTCCTTTTCGGTAAGATGTCAATATAACCTGAAATGTTGAAAAAAAGTTCCATTTTCCTGGCGCTTATTCGGCTGAACAGGTATACGGTGAAGAATTTTTCTCTTGCTCTTGGAAATAGGTATTGTAGATTTGCCGAAATTTTGAATGATGATTTTTTGGAGGATTTTTTGGGAAGAATTTATAATTTTGCTTCGGGGCCATCGATGCTGCCGCTTCCAGTGCTGGAGGAAGTATCGCAAAAGCTGGTGGATTTTGAAGGAACTGGCATGTCGCTCATCGAGATGAGTCATCGGGATAAAATATTCGATGCCATTCACACTGAAACTATTGCTCTTATGCGGGATGTGTATCGCGTTCCGGATGATTTTCATGTGATTTTCATCCAGGGAGGTGCCACGTTCCAGTTTGGAATGGTGCCGATGGCATTTTTGAGGAAAGGAAATCTTGCCGATTTTATTGTGACGGGAACATGGGGAAAGAAAGCGCATGCAGATGCCGCGGTTGTGGGAAATGCCCATATTGTCTGGGACGGTAGCCATTGCAATTATACGCGAATTCCCGCACAGCATGAGCTGAAATTCACCCCCGGGGCGGCATACGTGCATATATGCACGAATGAGACCATTGGCGGCATACAGTGGCAGTATTTTCCTGAAACGGGCGGCATTCCTATCGTGGCGGATATGTCATCCGATGTGCTCTCACGACCTGTTCCCTGGGAAAAGTTTGGCCTGGTTTTTGCGGGCACACAGAAAAACCTGGCGCCGGCGGGCCTTGCGGTAGTATTCATTCAAAAAGATTTCGCAAAAAGTGCACGCACAGATCTGCCTGCCTATTTACGCTATGATCTGCATATAAAGGAAAATTCCCTGTACAACACTCCGCCGACTTTTGTGGTGTGGATGATGAATCTAACGCTAAAGTGGCTGAAATCAATCGGTGGACTGGATGCAGTGGAGAAGCTTCGAAATCAAAAGGCGGAAATGATTTACAATGTCATAGATAATAGCGGTGGATTTTATGTGACGAACATCCCGGGTGACAGCCGTTCAAAAATGAACATCGTCTGGAGGATGCAGTCGGAAGAGCTGGAGACAAAATTTGTGGCAGAGGCGACGAAAGAGGGATTGGACGGGTTGAAAGGTCACCGATCAGTCGGCGGCATGCGCGCATCGGTGTACAATGCCATGCCGGTTGAAGGCATAAAGGCTCTCGTCGATTTTATGACGCAATTTATGAAAAAAAACGGCTGATTGCGGAAAAAATTTTAGAAAGATTTATCTTCATCTGTAACAATTTTTTTCTTGCGTTTTCTCACACTGGTGGGCAATGTCCATTGTTCCGTAAATCCAGATTTATAATTTGACCTTTCCCAAAATCCAGGAATGCCGGAAAGGGATTTTTTATTCTTAACGCCGAAATTCTATGATGGCGGGGATGGTATCTCGGCAATGGATAATTTTTTATATATCATCAGAGGTTATCAATGATCAGCGTGAGCAATCTCACAAAGAAATATGGCGATTTCACTGCGGTAAACAACATTTCCTTCACGGTGAGAAAAGGGGAGATTACCGGTCTGCTTGGTCCCAATGGTGCGGGGAAAACTACCACGATGCGCATCCTCACGGGGTATCTTGCCCCCACCTCCGGCATTGTCAGTGTCGGTGATTATCGCATTGACGAGCAACCCCTTGAAATAAAAAAAATCATTGGCTATCTACCCGAATCCGTGCCCATATACGGCGACCTCATCGTGTACGATTATCTTATGTTTGTACACGAGCTTCGCGATCTTCCGCCAAACGGCCGCCTTAAGGAAACCGCCGAGCTCTGCGGCATCGCGGAGGTGATGCAGAAAAAAGTTGGCGAGCTTTCCAAAGGCTACCGCCAGCGGGTGGGATTGGCGCACGCGCTCATACACGATCCAGAAATCCTTATCCTCGATGAACCAACCAGCGGCCTTGATCCGAACCAGATTGTTGAAATCCGCAACATCATAAAGGAGATCGGGAAGAAGAAAACTGTTATCCTTTCCACGCATATACTTCCCGAAGTGGAAGCGACCTGTGAACGCGTCATCATCATCAACAAAGGCGAGATTGTGCAGGATGGGATGGTGGGTCAGCTTAAAACTTCATTCGGGAATGAAACGGTTGTTCGTGTTTCGGTAAAAGGCCCCGGCGATGAAGAGTTTTCGAAATTGCTTTCCGGTCTTTCGGGTGTTCGCGAGGTGCGATCCAGCGAGGGTGCGGTGGGGCTTGTTTCAATGGAACTTCGCCTCTCCGGCGATGTGGAAATCCGCCCCGAAATTTTCCGCTTATGCGTAGAGAAGGGATGGATTTTGTATGAAATGAAACGAGAGTCCTTTGCGCTTGAAAACATTTTCAGGGAGCTCACGCTGGGAGGTGAACAATGACGGAGAAAGGAACGATGAGAAAAAGCATTGCAAAAAACATTCTGGTAATCGCAAAAAAGGAGCTTCTGGTGTATTTTACCACCCCGATTGCGTATATACTCTTCAGCGCTTTTCTTCTGTGCGCTGGTTTTTACTTTTTTATTTTATCTCCATTTTTCTTCTTCGGCCAGGCCGAGATGCGGGAGTTCTTCCATTCCCTTCCGGCGATTTTCTCTATCGCGATTCCCGCAGTAACGATGCGCCTTTTTTCCGAAGAGAAGCATTCCGGGTCGATTGAAATTCTCATGACCCTTCCCGTAACCCATTATGATGTCATCATCGGGAAATTTATCGCATCGACCGCCTTTTCGACGATCATGCTTATTCCGACGGTGGTGTATGTGATTACGGTTGCGATGGTGGGCAGCCTTGATCCAGGGCCTGTATTCGGTGGCTATGTGGGTGCGGTATTTCTCGCAGCGACGTTTTCGGCGGTAGGAGTATTTGCCTCTTCGATGACGAAGAACCAGATTGTGGCCTTCATTATTGGTGCAGCGATATGCCTTACGCTTACGTTGATCGATTATTTCCTCTTCTTCCTTCCCGTCAGGCTGGTTAACTTTTTTCAGTATCTTGGGGTGAGCTATCATTTTCGAAACATTGCTCGCGGCATTATCGATTCGCGCGATATCATCTATTTTCTTTCGGTCATCGCCATTGCAATAATAGGGACAGAAAAAATCACCAGCGACAGGAGCACCGTGCAATGAAAACAAAGGAACTCCTTGGCAAAATATCAAATCACATAACACAATATTTCCGCAATTTTAATGAGATGGATGAAAGGCGCCAGAAAAACTGGCTTTTGGTTCTCTCTGCGGTTATCATTGTGCTTGTTAATTTAATCGGTCTGAAGCTGTATTTTCGCTTTGACCTCACCTCCAACAGCGCATATTCACTTAGCGAAACAAGCCGTCATGTACTGTCATCTCTGAAATCACCGCTGACGGTGCGTGTATTTTTCAGCGAGGATTTGCCCGCGCCGTACAATAATGTTGAGCGCTATCTTCGAGATCTTCTCGAAGAGTATGCTGATTACGGAGGCGGAAATTTCCAGTACCGATTCATAAACCCCGCGCACGAAAAGAATAAGAAAGAGCTTGATGACTATGGCGTGCGCGCCGTGAAGGTGAGCGAATACAAGAAAGATAAGATCAGCGTGCGAGAAGCATATATGGCGGTGTCGATTGAGCACGGCGATCTTGTAGAGCGCCTTGATTCCATTACTTCCCCGGAAGGACTCGAATATCAGATCACCTCAACCATCAAAAAGATGGTGGGCAAGGTTGACGCGCTTCAGGCTTTAAAAGACCCCATTACCGTGACGCTTTTTGCCACGAAAAACGTACCCGACCTGGCGACGGTGATTTCCAGGGTGCGCGATCAGGTTTCAAAATGTAATCGCAAAAACTACGATAAGATTAAATTCGCAGAGCCCGTCGATCCCTATTCCGACAACGATGCTCTCAAGCGAGCGGATGAGTTCGGCGTGCAGAAAATTTTTCTGCGCGATCCAAAAGGAAAAACCGAGGAGATGCGGCTTGGCCTTGTGGTGGAACATAAAGGGCGCTTCGAAACTGTGCATCTTATTCAGCGGGGCATGTTCTCGCTTTTTTCGATCATCGACAATCTGGACGACATCATTAACAGCATCGTGGGCAGTATGATCGGCATAAACCCGGTAATCGGCTATGTAACCGGTCATGGCGAGTTACCATACTCTGATATGCGGGAAGGTGCAGTAAACTTCCGTCCCCTTGTGCCCGACATGTACGATTTCAAAGACATCACTCTTTCCGAGGAAGAAATTCCGGGCTCCATCAAGACGCTCATCATCAATGGGCCGAAATCATCCTTTACGGAAGAAGAACTTTTGAAAATCGATCAGTTTGTTATGAACGGGAATTCCCTCATCGTGTTTCTGGATTCCTTCAAAGAAGACACCTCGCGTCCGAGAAATCCGTTCAATCAGTCTACGCCCATGGTGCCGAATGAAACCGGGCTGGAAAGGCTTCTCTCGAACTGGGGGCTCTCGGTGGGGAGCGGTATCGTGCTCGATTCCCGATGCCTCTACTATAGAGGCGAATCGATTCATCTCATTCCGGAAATTGGTCCCGACGGGCTCGATGCGGGCAATGAAATCACCAGAAACTTAAAGCGCCTTTATTTTGTGAAATCCGCGCCGGTGAACGCCGATGAGGCTAAGCTTTCGAAAGTTTCCGCGAAGAAGACAATCCTGGTGAAATCATCAACGGGGAGCTGGCTCACACGCGATTTCATGCCGTGGTCGATGTTTCCGCCGGATGAAAGCAAACGTGCGCAGTTCAATCTGGCACTGCTTGCCGAGGGGAGATTCGAAAGCTTCTTCAAAGGTGCCGATATTACGAAGCTTACCGCACCTGCGAAGGATGCCGCAGAAGATAATAAGGCTGATGCGAAAGGGAAAATGGCGCAGGTTTCGGTAATTGAACAGTCGATCCGCCCGGGCAAAATACTTCTCGCAGGAAGCTCGGAAATCACCAAGTTCGATTATCAATCCCATCAGGGAGGCGACAGGCCGAATGCGGTTTTCATCCAGAATATTGTGGACTACATGAACGGCAATTATGGCGTGCCCGATATGCGAAGCAAAGGGCTGGAGATCAACCCTATCAACGACGACAATATTCTTTCGAGGCTTATCAGAAAATTATTCAATCTTCCAATGGCCGACGCGGTCGATTGGGCAAAAATAGTATTTAAACTTTTAAATATTTTGATTATGCCGGCAATTATTATTTCTATTACGGCAATAGGAGTGGCAGGCTGGCAGAGGAAGCGGAAGAATCGTATTGCACTTGAATTTTTCAAAAAGGAGGATGCGCGATGAAAAGCAGGAAAGTTATTATCGCATTCGGCGTCATTGTCGCTCTTCTGATCATATATGCGCTTGCCTCTTTGAAGGACAGAGCGCCCGGGCTTCCGGAACTTCCCCGGTGGAGTGAAGGGGCCGATGAGATCATCGTGGAAAAAAGTGGGGAAAGAATTCGTCTTTTTAAGAAGGAAGGGAAATGGCTTGTCGGCGAAGAAGGATATCCGGCAGACGCAAAAATTGCAGAAAAGATGGAGGAGAAAATTCGCGATCTTGTCATCAGCGATATCAGTTCCACCGCTCCGCATTATGAGCGATTTGAACTTACCTCCGAGAGCGCCATTCATGTAGTGGTGAAACGAGGGAGTGAAGTGCTTCGCGATGTCTATTTCGGTAAGCGCAGCAGCAAGACCAATCATACCTATATCCGCCTTGCGGGTCGCGATGAAGTTTTCAAAGCGTCTGGAATTTTCAGCTATGATTTCAGTAAAAAAGTGGATGATATCCGCGATAAAACCATGCTCGATGTAAAAAGCGATGAAATCGAATCGCTGGAAATTCTCTATAAAGGGAAAAAGACGGTGCTATCCCGCGTGAAGACAGCAGAAAAGAAGGACGAAGCGAGCAAGGACGATGCTGAAAAGAAAAAAGTAAAGAAGGCGGAGGACAGATGGGTCTTTGCGGGTATTTCGCAGAAGGAAGCGGATTTGGCTTCGGTAAATGCGGTCATCCAATCATTCGGTCCACTACGGGCGAACTCATTTCCTGCAGTTGAGAAAAAGTCGCTTAAAAATCCGATCTGCAGCGTGAAAATCACCGCTGGAGGACAGATGCATGAACTTTCGATTTACAGGGGAGCGGACGATACATCCTTTCCGTGTATTTCAAGCGGTTCGCCCTATGTGTGCGGCCTGTCGAAGTATGCTGCGGAACGGTATTTTCGCGAGCCGAAGGATTTTGAGAAGCGTTGAGAATACCGGAACCCGGAGGCCTTCATGAATACAGAACTTCTGGCATCGATCGGCCCTGCATCAATCGATAGACTGAAAGCAATGTATGCGGAAGGTCTTTCTGGCGTGCGCATCAACAGCTCTCATTCAGATCACGAATATCAGCAAAAAATTATTGCGGCTTCGCGCGAAGCGAATTCTCGCGGATTCATCGTGTACGACATCAAAGGGCCGAAGATTCGACTTGGCGATCTTCCCGAACCGCTGGTCGTAAAAGCCGGGGATGCGATTGTGCTGCGAACCGATCTTCCCAGGCCCGTCGGCTCTGACTATCCTGAGGTTGATCATTTCAATGAAGGAATACCCGTAACATATGAAAAGCTCGATGAATGCGTGAAGCCAGGGCATCGGCTTTTCATCGACGACGGCTATGTGGGCATTCAGGTGGTCTCCGTTGAAAAAGGAAAGATTCACTGCACCGTGCTCTATGGAGATATCATACGCTCTCGCAAAGGGCTTAATCATCCCGATACGGTTGTCGGCTATCCCTATACCATGCCTCACGATATACCAAATCTCGAATTCGCCATTGCGCAGGGGATTGATTTCATCGCAGATTCTTTTACACGCAACGCCGACGACGTGATTGAACTTCGCGGCAGGCTCAAAGGCACCAGCGTAAAAATTATATCGAAAATCGAAAATCCTGAGGGGGTAAGTAATTTCGACGAAATCCTTACAGAAACCGATGCGATTATGATTGCGCGCGGTGACATGGGCGTGGAAATCGATCCGTGGCTTTTGCCTGAAATTCAGAAGACCATGATTGAAAAATGCAACGCCGCCGGCAAGCCTGTGATAACCGCCACACAGATGCTTGAGTCGATGATTGACAATCCCCGGCCGAGCCGCGCCGACGTGAGCGACATCGCCAACGCGGTCTATGACGGCACCGACGTACTCATGCTATCGGGAGAGACTTCGGTGGGGAAATATCCCGTCGAATGCATCGCGATGATGCGGAAAATCGCCGAATATGTGGAGACCACGGAACGCTACCACCGCCTCAAGAAAAAGAAAACAGGCCTCTCAGCTCTCGTCAATAAAACCGCTTAAAAGAAGCGCAAGTCCAAAAAAGCTTGCCGCAATTCCTCCGCAGAAGCGTTCAAAGGGGACAGAGTAGAAGTACAGCGCAACCGAAAGGAGCAACATACCGGCGGCAGAAAGAAATGCCGAGAAGCGTTTTGGAATGAAAAATGCGCTGAGCGCGAGGATGGCCAAATATAGCAGTGCGGTGATCAATAAAGCTGAAGTTCCATTGTTAAGAATAAAAAATTGTGCGATAAGCTCTGAAGGAGTGATTGTGCGCGATGACATCGAATAAGGTATCCTGAAATAAGGGAGGGTGAATGATAACGCGAGAATCGTTGCGCCCAGCGTGGTGAACAGGTTGCTTTTTCTAAACGTTGTTTTTTCAATACACCATTTCGCAATATGTTTCATACAATGCTCCCGATATAGAAAGGTGATGAAATAACCGAAAGTTCCACTCGTGCAATCAAAACTTCCAGATTACTCCGATAAAACCCGCATCGTTTTCAGCCCATTTACAATGAACTGAACCGACATCGCTGAGAGAATAAGCCCTATGAGCCGTTCGATGATGGCAATACCCGTTTGTCCCATCCATTTCTCGAAACGCGATGAAAGAAACATCACCGCCATGGCGATGAGAAAGACAGCGCTTGATATTGTCGCAAGAATTATTGTGAGAACTGCATTGCCCCATGCGTGCGAAGAGAACATTAAGAGTGCCGCAATATTTCCCGGACCGCAAAGAAGCGGAATGGCAAGGGGAAATACGGCAATATTATTTGCATCGGCAAGATTTTTGTCTGCATCGGCTAAATCCTGCATGTTGAGTTTTGACGGTTTTCCGAGCAGCATTTCCATGGCAATGAGGAAAAGAAGAATTCCTCCTGCCACAAGAAAGGTGCCCGGAGATATTCCAAGGAAGACGAGAAGGTATTTCCCAAACACGATAAAGAAAAGAGAAATGGCGATTGAGATGATGGTGGCTTTGATGATGATAGCGCGTTTTTCGTGTGGATGGTGCTTTGAAAGAAGCGACACAAAAACAGGGATAAGCCCTAAGGGATCCACCACAAAAAAGAGCGTAAAAAAAACTGTTGGTATGAAATATTGGCGTTCCATTGTGTTTATCATTGCGGAAAGGGTATGAGGATGTCAACAGGGAAATCGCGGCTTTAACCACACGCGTGTGCGTATGGCTTTTGTCTCCCTTAAATGGTACGGCGGAATGTGTAAATTGCGATTTTTCATCCGTGAAAAAGTTGACAAAATAAAATAGTAAAAATTAATGTCTCATTGCATTGAGGGATCGTTCAACGGCAGGACGACGGGTTCTGGCCCCGTTAATCTAGGTTCGAATCCTAGTCCCTCAGAGTAACACCGCGCCCAGGTGGTGGAATTTGGTAGACACGCATGGTTGAGGGCCATGTGGAAATTTTCCGTATGGGTTCAAGTCCCGTCCTGGGCACATACACGAAGCCGCCGAAAGGTGGCTTCGTGATTTTTAGCGACAGGCGTGGAAGGCTCATCAACCAGCGCATCAGGGGTTGGGTGTACAGTTTAAAAGCTTCGATCAATTCTGTGCAACGAGACCGGTTTCGATATTCTCTCACTGCATGCGACCACACATCCGTGCGCATCGTACAGGCTACCTCACAAGTGCTCACGATATTTCTCCAAAAAATTAACACAATATTAACATTATCAATAAGAAAAGTGCTTGTCATATTTTATGTTATGGCGACATAGTCCGATGCTATAATAGGGGAGAATGCGGGTAAATACAGAGTGGTTCAAAGCCGCATTCAAGATTGATATGAAAAGAGGTGTACACAATGATTGCATACGAAATGACGGTGGATTACGAACTGATTGCAAAGCATTGTCCTAAATGCGAGGCGCTGGTGCTTGCGCAGGTCGTAAAAACAATGAAGGGCGAGTTCTACAAGTATCGTAACTTTAAGTGCTCGCAGTGCGACTGGCAAAGCCCCGAGGGAGATTGAGCGTAAACATTCGATACGCATTTTGAGTTGTTGCATCGGCGATTTTTTCTTCGGAAACGCCCAATATTTGCGAGGCGGCCTTCAAATTATAGAGAATATTTGACGGTGTATGCAGTCTGCCTTTTGCTTCGACGGGCGGTATGTCGGGGCTGTCGGTTTCGAGCATAAAATGTTCGGGATATATGTATTTTAGCACATCGTGTCGCTTTTTGCTATTTCGGTATGTGAGTACGCCGCCCATAGAAAAAGAAAAACCGTGTGTACAAAGTTCTCCTGCGATTTCAACGCTGCCCGAAAAAGAATGCACAATTCCCCCGGCGGCGGGCATCCCAATCTCTTTAAGACAGACAAGCAATTCATTATATGCCCCGCGGCAGTGCACAATGATTGGCAGATTGAGTTCTTTTGCAACGATCAGTTGATGTGTGAAAAGGCGCAGTTGAAGTTCGAAAGGCGGTAACGGCACTTTTTTATCGAGGCCGATTTCGCCGATTGCAATTGCCCCACGTGAGGTGCATTCCACAAGTTTGTCGATTTGTGCGGTATGCAATTCGCGCACGTACCAGGGATGGATGCCGAGTGCGAATTCCACCTCCTCGTATGATTCCGCAATGCTTTGGGATTTGCTCCATTCATCAGGAACAACGGATGAGGTGATGAGCTTCACCAGGCCTGCATTGCGCGCCTCTGAAATGATCTCATCGAGCTTGCCGTTGTACAGATCGCTTTCAAGATGGCAATGCACATCAACGAGTTTCATGGGTGTTATTCTCCGATGATTTTTACCAGCACGCGTTTCGGCCTCTGGCCATCGAATTCGCCGTAAAATATCTGCTCCCACGGTCCAAAATCGAGTTTGCCGCCGGTGATGGCGACCACCACTTCTCTTCCCATGATTGTGCGCTTGATATGCGCATCGCCATTGTCTTCTCCGGTTCGATTGTGGCGGTATCTGGAAGTTGGTTCATGCGGCGCAATGGTTTCCAGGAAATCATCGAAGTCCTGCATGAGGCCCCGTTCGTTGTCGTTGATGAATACCGATGCGGTGATGTGCATGGCATTAACCAGGCACAGGCCTTCTTTTACGCCGCTTTTTCGGACAAGCGTTTCTATTGTGTCGGTAATGTTGAGATACTCACGGCGGTTTTTTGTGGTAAAGGTGAGATATTCAGTGAAAGATTTCATATTATTCTCCTGCAATTTTTTTTCTGAGTTTAATAATCTCAGCTGTTCATTTTACTGCCATTCCCTGGTTTTGTTCAGTGCAAGGTGGAGTTTCTTTGACAAATCTTCAAGCGTAAAAGGCTTCTGGAGGAATGCAACACCGTCCATCGCCAATATTTTTTTCGCCTGTCCCTCAAGGCTGTAGCCGCTCGCAAGAATTACAGGGATGTTGGGTCGTAGAGTGCGAAGGCGAGATAGTAACTCTGAAGTATTTGTGTTTGGCATAATCAAATCTAAAATAATGCAATCAACGACCCCATGCGATGCCTGAAAAATATCCAATGCCTCATTTCCGCTTTGCGCTGTTTTTGCCGTATAGCCGAGGCTTTCTACGAGTTTTGCGGTTACCGTTAGAACAGGTGTTTCATCATCGATGATTAACACAGTGCCCCTTCCCTGCAATGGTTCGTTGATATTCACCACCTGTGTTTCGATACGTTTATCCGACGCGGGAAGAAATATCTTAAACGTTGAACCCTTTCCAGGTGCGCTTTCCACTTCAATGAAACCGCCGTGGGCTTTTATGATGCCGTATGCAGAAGTAAGCCCCATGCCAATTCCCCGGCTCATATCTTTTGTGGTGAAGAAAGGATCGAAGATGCGCTGTTTTGTGGTTTCATCCATGCCGATGCCCGTATCAGTTATCGATATCTGGATATATGTTCCTAAAGCGATGCCGGTAACGGCACACACATCGGATATGTAATATGTATC
>DYLV01000030.1:0-10442 GCA_020721925.1 Leptospira biflexa | reverse complement strand
ATCAGGGTGGATGACATCCCATATCTTTAAATTAAGGGTTTCTTCGGGAGTGTAGCCAAATATTTTTTCCACGCTTTTATTGACGTATATAAATTTGCCGGTGGCTCGTTCACATACAAAAAGTCCAAGCATGAGATTGTCGGCAATGGAGCGGTAGCGCTGTTCGCTCTGCCTGAGGGATTCTTCAGTTTTGACAATATCGGAAATATCCTTGAGGACGGAAATTATAGAACACAGCATGCCTTTTTCATCGCGAAGAAATGACGTGGTGAAAAAGACGGGAATTTCTCTTCGGCGAAAATCAGTAAAAGCGATTTTCATGGGTGGTATAATCTCACCCGAAAGCGCGCGCGTGAAGTTTTCGAGAACATGATCTGTATAAGGAGGTGGTACAATCTGTTTGGCAATTTCACTTCCATGTTTTCCTACTATTTGGTCGCGGGTGATGCCGGCCATTTTCTCAAATGCGAGGTTGATATCGGTAATAATTCCCCGTGCATTGAAAACGATAATCCCGTCGCTGATTGCACCAAAGAGCGCTGCTTTTTCCTGTAGCGCGGCCATTCGGGTGCGCTCCGCTGCTTTTCTTTCGGTAATGTTTCGCGCGGTGATGAAAACCAGCGGTATGCCTCCTGCGGTGATTATTCGCCGCCCGCGTATCTCAATCGATCTAATTTCCCCCCTGGCAGTGTAGTAGTCAAATTCCTGCGCAGGAGGATTTTCACCTTTTAATATCGCATTGAAATACTCCTGCGCATGCTGTTGATATTCAGGAGGAATGAGATCGAGATAATGAAGGGTGCGAAATCTTTCAAAAGGGATCGAGGAGCGTTCTTCGATGACTTTATTGACAAATACGAATTTTCCCTTTTCGTTCAGAATGAATATGCCATCGCTGATGCCAGCGAGAATTTCTTCGATGCCGATTGAAAGATAGCGTAATATGGAATGCCGGTTCATGAAGCCTCATCGCAGGGATAAACCCGTGCTTGCATTCAGTTTCCCTCAATGTGCTATTGTAACGCTATGGTATTTTAGCGCGTATTAAACTACCGTAGCGCTTCTTATGGATTTTTCAAGCACTTAATTCTTTTGCAAAAATTTCGAGCAGTAACGCTTCAGCTTTTTCGAAAATGAGACCAAGCTTTTGAAATTCATCTGCAGAAAAATCCGACAGAAGAAAATCGGCGACTTTCATTTCGGAATGTTGCGGTCTTCCTACGCCAATGCGTATGCGATGAAAATCCGGCGTTTCTACATTATCAATGATGGATCGTATGCCGTTCTGGCCTTTATGGCCTCCGCCGAATTTGTAGCGGACATCGCCGAATGGAATCTCAATGTCGTCGTGGATTGCAATGAGTGAGGAGTGCGGAATGTCGAAATACTCAAGCGCCGCCTTTACGGCTATCCCGCTTTGGTTCATGTATGTGTGGGGGAAAAGCAGGATAATTTTGTTTCCATTGATCGTTCCTGTGCCGTATGACGATGAGAATTTTTTTTCAGTCAAAGGAATTCCATACTTTTTGGATATATAATCTCCTGTTAAAAATCCTGCATTGTGGCGGTTGGCAGTATATTTTTTTCCGGGATTTCCAAGGCATGCGATCAGTTTCATTTTGGCTGAGTAGAGATTAAAATTTGGATTTTGGAAGCTTTTCGAGGGCTTCCTCCCGCGTTGCGCATAAATTCAGGTGCGACAATATTCCAGTGTGCATAAAAAGTTTTTCAATGTCGCCGTTAAGCCCGTAAATGATGAAAAGAAGCGCCATTTGCTGGAGATTATTGTTAAAAGATAAAATAGCGCTTAATCCCGAACTCATGACAAATGAGAGCCGGGAAAGATCAAGAAGAAAATGCTTCCGCTTTTCAGCGATTTCTCCCAGATAAGCTTCGAATTCACTCAGGGATTCATTGGTGAGCGATCCTTCTATTGTTCCGATAAGATAGTGTTCGTATTCCTGCGTGCTTATTTTCATAGGAGTATCGTGAAAATCGAAATCAAAAACACCATTTTAATAATGAAAGTATATTGGCAAATGTCAACTCAAATTTTCACCGCCGACGAAGAGGGATAATTCGATTGACAAGGAGGACGCGCATTTTAGCCTTGCAGTAATTTTGCGAGGGCAATGATGAAAGCGGCAAGGATAGTTGCGCCAGAAAAGTTTGAGGTATTTGACGAACCGGAGGCTAATCTGCCCGACGGCATGGTAATGGTTCGGCTTTCCCGCGCGGCTCTGTGCGGCTCGGATTATCCCTATTTTTACAGCAATTTTCCTGCAACATCATACCCGCTTCCCGCCGGCTATCCGGGACATGAGTGCTGCGGAGTGGTATATAAATCGCGCAACCCGCTTTTTCGTGAGGGCGAGAAGGTGATGTACTATCCACCCTTTCTGGACGGCTATAAGGAATGCCATATTGCCGATCCTTTAAGGCTTCAGAAGCTTCCCGACTGCGAGGTGCCGCTCAATCAGCTTTTGATGACACAGGTGGTTGGCTGCGTATCGCACGCGGTGTTCAGGATCGATCGTCCCTACAAAAAATCGGTGGTAATTATGGGCCAGGGGCCAATAGGGCTTATTTTCACTGCGCTCATGAAACTTCATGGTGCCTCCCTGGTGATTGCAGCGGATGTGCTCAATTATCGGCTTGAAATTGCAAAGCAGATGGGAGCAGATTGCACCATCAATCCGGAAAAGGAAAATGCGCGTGAGGTGCTTAAGGAGCTTACCGGTGGCGAAATGGCGGATATTGTCATCGATGCCTACGGACAGAAATCCGAGGTAATTAACGAATGTTTCGAACTTGCGCGTCACAACGGCCAGGTGGCGTTTTTCGGCATCTGCCTTGAAGAGTCGCCGCGGCTTAACTTCAATACCTTTTTCCGGAAGGAGCTGCGCATGATTGCATCGGTCGGGCCTGATCTTGCGATTGATTATCCGCATGCCCTAAAGATGATTCTTTCCGGTGCAATCGACGTTTCTCGAATTCCAAGCCACTCACTGCCTTTTGAAAAAATTCAGGAAGCGTTCGAGATGTCCGCCGGGCGGCAGAAAAATGTGATTAAAGCGGTACTTGAATTTTGAAAGCAATTATTGCTCTTTTTGAAAAAACTAATACTCAAAGAAGGATTGTATTATGCCTCGTGCAAAACTGTATGGGTATGTTGCGCTGATTTTCTCGCTCGTGCTTGCATTCTTTTTTCTGTACTTTGGTTTTTATCTCCCCGTGGTGGATGGATTTCTTTCGCAGGCTGTCGTCGATTCTGCATATTATACCCTCGCCGTGCCTTCAGCGCTGCTCGTGCTTGTGGTGCTGGGAACCGGCTTCTGGATAGGGTGGACGATATTAACAATCAAGGTGGCTCCTCCAATGCCTGAAATAGTTGAAAAAAAAGATTATGCAAAGTTTAAAGCATTTTTGCTCTGCGCGGCGACACTTGCACTCATGGTGCTTTTCGCTTATGGAGTGTACGTGAAAAGCTATTGGGCGCTTGCGGTGCCCGCAGCAGCCTTCACATTCGTGATTCTGGGTATGGTCTTCTGGGTCGGGCTTGCGATTATCACCACAAGAAGGACCCTGCCTGAAGACAAGAAGTAATTGCATGCGCGCACTTTTTCTCTGTTACCGCGGCAACCCCTTCTGCGGAGGGCAGGGTATCTATCTCTATTATCTCACCCGCGAGCTGGCAAAGCTCGGGGTGGAAATCGATGTCATCGTTGGCCCGCCGTATCCCGATCCCATGGATGCGTGGGCGCGGGTGTTTCGCGTTGAAAACCTCAATATCTGGAGCATTCGCACAAAGCATTTCGGTTATGAGAAGCTCACACGCGTTTTTTCACCGGTGAATTTTCTTGATTATGTTCTTACACGATTCCATATTTTTCCCGAGATGGAGACATTCAGCATCAGAGCGTTCAATGAGCTTCGGCGGCTTTTAAAAACGCGCAGCTACGATATTATTCACGATGTGCAATGCCTGGCCTGGGGGCTTCTTCCAATGAAGGGATTCGGCATTCCAATTGTAAGCACGGTGCATCATCCTCTGACGCGCGATCGAGAAGCAGATTTTATTCGCGACAATTCTTTCTGGGAATATGCCACGACTGTTCTTTTTTATCCGCTTCTGATGCAGAAGTGTGTAATAAACCGCATCGATAGAGTGATTACCTCATCGAAGGAAGGAGTCGAGGAGCTCCATAAGGCATTTAATCTTTCAATGGAAAAAATATCTGTTGTTTATAACGGCCTGGATGTGGATGTTTTCAGTAACGGCGGTGAGACGCGAGAAGAAAATTCTCTTCTTTTTGTGGGAAACACGGAGGATTATAAAAAAGGGATTAGGTATCTTCTGGAAATGCTTGCACTTCTTCCGGACAAAGTACGCCTCACCATTGTCGATGAGGGTCCTCCAAAGAGGACATCGGCGTATAATCTGGCGAAAAAATTCGGCGTGGAAAAAAGAGTACATTTCACGGGCAAAGTTGATCTTGCCACGCTGGTGCATCTGTATTGCACAAAAACCATGGTGGTGGTATCGTCGCTCCATGAAGGTTTTGGGCTTCCCGCTGCGGAAGGGATGGCATGCGAAACTGCGGTGGTTTCTACGGATTCTGGTGCGCTTAAAGAGGTGATGGTCGACGAGAAGACGGGGTATCTGGTTCCTGCAAAAAATCCACAGGCAATGGCCGATGCAGTGATGAAGCTATTGAACAATAAAGCCCTCCGGGAGAAAATGGGAAAAGCAGGCAGGAAGCGCGCGGTGGAGCTTTTTTCCTGGCCTGCAGCGGCGAAAAACACGCTTGAAGTGTACAAGGAAGTAATTGAACAAAGTCGGAGTCTGAGATGAAAATATGCCTTTTAAGCTACAGGGGAAATCCGTTTTGCGGCGGCCAGGGTGTATATCTTATGTATATTGCGCGGGAATTTGTGAAGCTTGGCCATGAAGTGCATGCAATCGTGGGTCCACCATATCCTTTCGAAATGGAAGGAGTTACGCTGCACCGCATAAGCAACCATAACTATTTCAATAAGCCGGATGGCTATATCAAGCCGCACAAGCCGTTCGCCACATTTGAGCCGCTGAACTTCTATGAATTTGTGGCGTCAAAACTTGGCATTTTCCCGGAAATCGAGACATTTTCGATTCGCGCATTTTTAAAATTGAAAGAACTTTTGAAAGAGCATCGATTTGACATTATCCACGATAATCAGTGCCTGGGGTACGGATTTCTGCTCATCAAACTTCTGGGCATTCCTTTCGTTTCGACTCTTCATCATCCGCTCAGTATTGACCGAAGCACCTGGTTTGAATATCCTTCCGATTTTTCACTTAAAATGAAGCGCGTGTTATACTATCCACTTATTATGCAGCGCATCGTAACAAACCGAATGGACAGAATCATTACTGTTTCGCATGATTCCGCGAAGGAAATCAATCGAGCATTTGGCACGCCGATGAAAAAAATATCGGTAGTGTACAATGGCCTCGATACTGAATTTTTTAAACCTCTTCCAAATGTAAAAAAAATAAAAAACAGCATCATTTTTGTGGGAAACGTGGAAGATCGCAAAAAAGGGGTTTCGTATATTCTGAGGGCGATTAGCCTTACAAAAAACCGCGTGCATCTGACGATTGTTGATGGCGGCGCACCGAACCGCCGTTTCGTGCCGCACTGGATTGACCGTTTCGGCATCAACGACCGTGTGACATTTATGGGCAAGATTTCAAATGAAAAACTGGTTGAACTCTATTCACGAAGCGAAATTGCTCTTTCCCCTTCGCTCTATGAAGGCTTCGGATTTCCTGCTGCGGAGGCGATGGCATGCGCGCTTCCAGTGATAGCATCGACTGCAGGCGCGCTTCCTGAAGTGGTGGGCGAGCACATGAAAACCGCTGTAGTGGTGCCACCTCGAAATCCGGAAGCGATTGCTGAAGCAATCGATGTGTTGATTGACAATCCTAAGCTTCGCGAAAAGATTGGACAGTCGGCACGCGCGCGGGTAAAAGAGCTTTTCACCTGGGAAAATGCAGCCGAGGAGATGGTGAAAGTGTATCAGGAGGTCATCCGTGCTTACCGTTGATTTCGACATGCTGGGGGTTCGTCCGGGTGATGTGGCGCTCGATGCGGGTTGCGGTTTCGGCAGACACAGCTTCGAGTATATCAAAAGGGGTGCGCGGGTATTCAGCATGGATATGGATATGGAGTCGCTTTTAAAAGCCCGCTTTTCCCTTGCGCAGATTGCGCGCGCAGGGCAAGCGCATACTCAGGCCCGGTATCTTGCGCATGTGGGCGATGCACTTCGCCTTCCTTTTAAGGATGAAACTTTCGATCGAATCATTTGTGCTGAGGTTATGGAGCATGTGGTCGATGACCGTCAGGCATGCCGGGAAATGGTGCGCGTGTTAAAGAAAGGCGGGACCATCGCCATTACCGTTCCCACGTTTTTCAGCGAACTTATGTACGATGCGCTGACATTTGAATATTTTTCCACTCCCGGCGGGCATATCCGCAAATACACCCCCAAAAAACTGGCGCGCATCATGCGCGAATGCGGACTTGAAATTTACGCTATCGGCCATAGGCATGCGCTGCATACAATCTGGTGGATGATTCGCTGTGTGGTGGGATTGCATCGTGCGGAACATCCCTTTTCGCGGGGATATCATCGGTTTCTCACCATGGGACTCTATTCAACTTTCATGCGGAACGTAGAAAAATTCCTGAACTGGTTTTTTCCGAAAAGCGTAGTGCTGTATGGAGTGAAGAAATAAATCAACGCAGCCCATACCCTTTCTTTTCCAGCGCCCTCACCACTGTCTTTTGAAGTGAATCGACATCTGTTGGTTCGAGCGTCTTTTCATTTGAGCCGAAAACTACACGTAAAGAAACCGACTTTTCTCCTTCGGGGATAGAGGATCCCTCATACACGGAAATGATGTCGCAACTTCTCACCAGTTTTGATGACGCACGCACGATATCGCACAGCGGTGCTGCATATTCGCGCGAGGGAGCAAGCACAGAAAGCTCAAAAGGAACTTCAGGAAAGCGCGGAAGATCGGTGAATTTTTTTGAATGTTTCTCTGCACTCATCAGCGCGTCCATGTTGATATCGAAAAACGCGGCCGCCCCTTTGACATCGAGCGATTCCAGCGTTGCAGGATGAAATTCGCCGACAAGCCCGATTTCTTTGCCGGATGCAAAAACCTTTGCAGACCTGCCCGGATGTGCATACGGCGGCAAGAAGGAAGTTTCGGGAACGAATGCCGATTCTTTTACATTTAATTTTGAAAGAAGTATAGATATCGCCTGCCGCGCTCTGTAATATTGCAAAGTTTTAGCCTTTCGTTCGTATAGTATTCCTGAAACAAATGTTGTTTCTTGCGCAAGCTGTGGCGACTGCCTGTCGTCTTTATGATACACCCTTCCAAGCTCGAAAATGCCGAATTCATCATGGTATCGCTGGTTGAGTTCGAGGTTGAGCGCCAGATTGGGAATAAGGCTTCTTCTCAGCCTGTCCTGCTCCTGCGAAAGGGGGTTTTTGAGTTTGAGTTCTCTGTCAGCTTCAAGGCCTAATTTTTTCAGTTGTGCTTCTCCCACAAAGGAATAATTACTCACTTCGATAAGTCGGTTGTCTTTCACCATAATGTCCTTCACAAGGCGTTCAAATGCGCGCTTTTCATTTTTTTCAGGAGGAGCGCAGGGAACAAGCGGCGCTTTCGGCGTAATATTGTCGTAGCCGTGAATACGGCCCACTTCTTCAACAATGTCATCGGGAATGGAAATGTCCTTTGTGGCGCGGTAGGACGGCACGTCGATTACAATGCCATGAGCAGACTGAGTGATTGAAAATTGGAGCGATTCTAAAATCTTCCGTATTTCTTCATCGCCGAGATCTTTGCCGAGCTTACGCCGGATGAACGGATACGAAGTGCTGATGGAGATTTTGGGCGCTTTTTTCGGGTACGCATCGATAATGGGCGTAAGTGCTTTCGCGTTGGGAATGAGCGCTTTGATGAGCTGATAGCAGCGCAGAATTGCGCGGGGGCAAAGCTCCGGGTCGAGCGATTTTTCAAAGCGAATGGCCGCTTCGGTGCGAAGATTGTAGCGACCTGCAGTACGGCGGATGTTGACAGGATTGAAATTCGCGGCTTCCAGCACAATTTCATTGGTGGTGTCGTCGATTTCACTATCGCCGCCGCCCATTACGCCTGCAAGTGCGATGGAGCCTCCGGCATCGGCAATTACAATATCTTCTTTTGTGAGGAGATGATCCTGCCCGTCAAGTGTTTTGAGCGGTTCACCATCGCGCGCCATGCGCACGAAGATGGTATCGCCGCGCAGTTTCTTGCGGTCGAAGGCGTGCATGGGCTCGCCAAGTTCCGCCATCACGTAGTTGGTAATATCGACGATGTTGCTGATAGGCCGCATCCCGATGGCACTCACGCGCGCTTTCAGCCAGTCCGGCGAGGGCGCAATCCTGATGTTTGTCACGTACAATCCGCAGTAGCGCGGTGCGGCATCGCCATTTTCGATGACAACATTGAGCGCATTGGAATCGCCGAATGTGTGTGCAAGGGAGTAATCGACGGGATCGAAAAGCTTCCTTCCAAAAAGCGCGGCAATTTCGCGGGCAAAACCTTCATGACACCATAAGTCGGGCCGATGCGTGATGGATTTGTTGTCGATTTCGATGCGGATATCATACCAATCTTTGTAGAGTTCGCGTAAAGGCGTGCCGGGCCTAATATTTTCCGGCAATATCATAATGCCGGAATGGTCGTCGGAAAATCCCAGCTCTTTTTCGGAACAGAGCATCCCGCTCGATTCTTCTCCGCGGATTTTGGTTTTTTTTACGATAAATTCTTCAGTGAACTTTGTCCCCACCAGGGCAACTGGCACAACATCGCCTTTTTTATGATTCGGCGCGCCGCAGACCACGCGAAGCTTTTCTTTGCCTGTATCGAGATCGACTAACGTGAGTTTATCGGCATGTGGATGCGGCAGCACTTCTAATATTTTTGCTGAAATGACGCTTGCAAGATGCGCGTTCATCGGCTCAATTGCTTCGATTTCGGCGGTTGCCATGGTGAGACGCGCGACTACTTCTTCAACTGAAAGATTTGCAAGATCGACTAAGTCAGAAAGCGTATTCCATGAAAGCCACATAGCAAAAGCTCCTTGCTCAGAATTGGGAAACGAAACGAATGTCGCCGCTTAAAAAATGGCGGATATCGTTGATGCCATAGCGCATCATGACCAGGCGGTTGAGTCCGAGGCCGAACGCGAAACCCGACCACTCGTCGGGATCGATTTTTCCATAGCGCAAGACATTGGGATGCACCAGACCGCAGGGCAAAAGCTCCACCCAGCCGCTTTGTTTGCAGACGCTGCATCCTTTACCGCCGCAGATGAGGCAGTGAATGTCCAGTTCGAAGCCGGGCTCTACGAAGGGGAAATAACCTGGCCGCAGGCGGATGGTGACTTCTTTTTTAAAGATTTCGCGCAAAAGAACTTTCATGAAGTAAATGAGATGCGCCACGCTGATGTTTCGGTCGACCATCATACCTTCGACCTGGTAGAATGTGTTTTCATGCGATGCGTCAATTGCCTCGTAACGGAAAACGCGACCCGGGCCAATGACCTTAAACGGCGGACGGTGCGTCTCCATGCCGCGCACCTGAATGGCGGATGTGTGCGTGCGAAGCAAGTTGCCGTCTTCGGTCCAGAAAGTATCCTGCATATCGCGCGCCGGATGGTATGAGGGAATGTTCAGCGCTTCGAAATTGTAGTAATCCGTTTCCACTTCCGGGCCGTCGAGCACCGTAAAACCCATTGAAGTGAAAATATCTTCGATTTCATACTGTATGTGCGAGATGGGATGCAAATGCCCGCGTGCGAGCCCGCCGGTTGTTGCCGGTGAGTTCAGGCTTACGTCAATCCATTCCTCGTCAATCAATCTAATAAATTTCGAATGTCGCAGCGACTCTATCTTCGATTCGATTGCCGTCTCGATTTTCGCTTTGATTTCATTTGCACGCTTCCCTATTGCGCCGCGTTTTTCGGGGGAAAGTTCGCCTAATCCCCGTAAAATTTGGGTGAGTTCGCCTTTGCGTCCCAAAAAACGCACGCGGATTTCTTCGATTTCTTCAGAGCTTGATGATTGAGCGAGTGCTTCTTGCGCTCTTGCAAGTATGGTGTGAATCTTTTCTTCCATAGCGGTCATCCGGCGGTCAATATGGTATGTCTGTAATCAACAAAAGGGAACAAAGTGAAGTTAAGCGCGAAAAGTCAAGAAAAAATGGAGGAGTGAGGTGATATCCCTGATGTAAGTTCAGGAGAGGTGTCCGTTGTTTTGTAAGTGCGGAATTGGTGTCGAATTGGTGTCAGAGTAAACAAATTGAGAGAATTTTCTTTGCCTTTGTACTCTGACAC
>DYLV01000201.1 GCA_020721925.1 Leptospira biflexa | reverse complement strand
AAACGGTCAAGCCTGACGGTGGAAATTTCATTGCGGAATACTTCCCGGTATTCAAGTCTCGAAGAAGTGATGTCAACACTGAAATGATCATGGTCAATATTCGAAATCTCGCTTAAAGGCCTGTCCAGGCGGAAAATTTCATTAAACGTCTCGTAATATCCTTTGCCGTATTTTTTGTACACCGTAACGTCGGCATCATCAAAAACAATTTCCTCAATGAGGATATTCCCGGAAAAAAGTTTTAAAAAATTAAGCCTGATTTCAGCGCCGGGGCACTTTACGAGGCTGATGTTATCATTAAAATCACCGCTGATTGAAATGTTTAAATTTGAAATAATGATATTTCCGAAAGTACTCAAATAGACATCATCAAATGTTGCAGCTTTCCCAAAATTCTCTTTGATAAAAGTCATGACATGCTCTTTAAGTACATGCTCGGGGTATGCTCTGATGAAAAATATTTTTATTGTCCCCAAAAAAAGCATCGCGGCAATAAGGGGCGACAGCAAAACCCCAATGCGCACAGCGCCTATTCGTTCAATCATTGCGCGGATATTCTTCATGTACGTTTCTCTGTTCACCTGACATAAATTCTCAATTCTATCTACGTTTAACGCTGCATGCCCGTCAAGTATATAATATGCCATTATCAATTCTGTATTGAGGGAAGATTATTTTTTAAAATTTAGCTTGTATAAAAAAATCAGTACAAGAAAATAGCCTTATTAATCACAATTCAATAAAACTCAAGACCCGAGCAATTGCTATGGAATACATCTCATCACTTCTTACCAATGCTGCCGGCTATATGCCGCTTATCAGCTTTTCGCTTCTCACTTTGGCCGGCTTCAATCTTCCCATTTCAGAAGACATCGTCATTCTCCTTTCAGGTGCGCTTGGCGCAATATATACCCCGCATATGCTTCCCTTCATTTATGCAGGATGCTTTGCAGGAGCATATATAAGCGACATAATCTCATACTCTCTGGGTCGTTTTGCTATACGGGGTCTGGCGGGACATCGCCTGCTCCAAAAAATAATTTCCATTGAAAAAATCGAAGCCATGGAGAACTATTTTGTCAGATACGGCAGCAAAACTCTCCTTTTGGGACGATTTATTCCCTTCGGCATTCGCAATGTCATCTTCATGACTGCCGGCTTCAGCAAAATGCGTCTAATGACATTTATGCTCGTCGATCTTATACCGCTCTCAATTACTTCTTCGATAACATTTCTCCTCGGCATCAAAGCAGGCACCAACTATCACAACATCCTTCCATACCTGAATAGATTTAAAGAAATAATAGGGATCACGGCACTTATTGTTGTTGCAATACTATTTTTTGTTCATAAAATGCGTAAAAGGTGTAACCCGGAATCTATTCACGACTAAACTGCGAATTTTTTTCAGTATATATTTTTTTTCATTGAAAATCCGCTTCGCAGGTAGTAATATCGTACTAATACATTTTCCTTCGATTATCGTGCCCAACATACGTATATTTGGATTTCTGGTTCGGCAGTATGGCAAAAACTAAAATACAAACTATCCGCGAACGGAATACAATTGTTGACAATATCATCTCGGCGATGGTGGAACGCAAGGGATTTCTGCTCATAGGCCATAAAAATCCCGATGAAGATTGCATCGCCTCCATGGTCGCCTTCGCAATATTGCTAACCAAGTTCGATAAACGCGTTCAAATATACATAAACGGAGAAATCCCCAGAAACGTCCACTATCTGGCACACATCTGCATGTACAATGCCATCCGCATTGTCTCCAGCCGCCAGCGGCTGGTGCCCGGCATCGACACTATCATCGCCTGCGACACACCAAAGCCCTCAATGCTGGATATCACACCTGCAATACAAAAGCGATTGAAGAGCAAAAAGGTCATCAGGATCGAGGTTGACCACCATTTAGGCGCCGATAGCAATTATATCGGAGATGTTGGATATCGGTTGGTAACCGAGGCATCATCTTCAAGCGAACTGGTGGGGATATTGGCGCTCAAGCTTAAAGCTCGCAGAGACGTTTTAGGGCGATTTGTCATCGCAGACCCTCTTTCGCGCAATTTTGTGCTTGCAGTGCTCACCGGCATCATCGGCGACACCAACATGGGAAAGTATCTGAAATCAAGACGCGAAAAAAAATACTATGCTCTTTTCTCCGGCATCTACAATGACATTTTGATGAAAACCACGGTGCGAGACTCAAACTTCACAAACATCGATCAGGTCTACAGTGAACTTCAAAAGCTGTCCGAGAAAGAAGCAAAGTGTTATGGATACATCATTCAAAAACAGCAGCTTTCAAATTCGGTAGCCTACATAGCGCTGAATCAAAAAGACATGAACTATCTTACCAGGGAATACGATAAAGAAACAATTACCAATGCGACCAAATCCATCGTCAATGACCTTGCCGAAATAAGCCAGAAGGTGGGCATCATTGCATTTCCCGAAAAGAATGAGAACTCTAAACTCGTGCAGTTTCGTATGCGGCGCAGCCATAACTACAAAGAATTCGACCTACGCCGGATCCTCGAAATGTTCTCAATTTCAAACGGAGGCGGCCACGAAGGCGCCATCGGCTTCAGGTTTCAGGCAAACGAGATGAAAGATATCGAAGGCTACATGGCAAAGCTTGTAAAACGGCTCGAACAGGAAATCGGATGATGCATCGCGTCTCAGCTGCGTCCATTATGGCTTTAATGCTTTCGTACATCTTTGCATATGCAGAGATAAAATCGCGAAAGCACCCTGACGGAACTATTGAATACTATACAGTTGATTCGTCGGTAAAATCCCCCCGCAAAATCGCGCTTTCGAATCGTTACGACTCAATTATTTTCAGGATTTCCAGCGAGGAAGGAGTCGATCCCCTTCTGGTAAAAAGCGTCATTAAAGTTGAATCGGATTTCAACCCGGACGCAGTCTCTCCTGCTGGCGCAATGGGACTTATGCAAATAATGGAAATGATCGCGCATTCGTACGGCGTAAAAAATCCTTTCGACCCTGAAGAAAACCTCACTGCAGGGGTTAAACATTTACACTGGCTTTTGCGCTCATTTAAAAACGATACCCCGCTCGCGCTCGCGGCTTACCATGCCGGAATAGGCCGCGTAAAATCGCGCATGGCGATCCCGCCAATTAAATCGACCATCCAGTATGTCAACGACGTTATGCGCATTTACAATACCCTCACCGGCAAAGAAATTAAAGATTATTCTCCGCAGGTGAAAAAGCTTTACATGCGCATCCGCAAGGACGGAACGCTGGAAATATACAATTGAAAAATTGCGCTTTATTTAACACCAGCTCATAGTACGTTCCAAAACCCCATACATTTCTTAAAGATGTTATCGTACGTGAAAAGCTCACACATGGTAGTTTTCAAACTTCCTTTCATAGCGTATTGTGTATTGAGGTAAAATCAGTTCTACATACTCAAATAAAAAATATATGCTCATACAAATACGCGATACTTTATTATCATGAGCGAGAGCAAAAAGGATTCCCCCTCTCATCTGTACGATGAGGAATTGGAGGAAGGGATTTATTGTTTGGGGGTGGGTTATTTTGTGAGCAGTATCTCCAAATCCGGTGGTACTCCCCACCAGATGCGCCATGTGGGGATATTTTCTATACATTTTCCCATAATTGCATAGCATTCGAAGGGATAATTATCCACTCGTAACGCCTTGAAGTCCTTTTTCAGGATTTTTTCAACAATTTCGGCAAGGTATGTGTACACCGCAATCGCCATCACC
>DYLV01000200.1 GCA_020721925.1 Leptospira biflexa | reverse complement strand
AGCGTATGAGATCCGGCCGCTACCCAGATTCGAAGCGGTTTATTTTTCTTTCCCTTTGTAAGCTCAAGGGCGGTTTTTTCGTCACAGAGAATTGCGCACACCGCCCCCACGCTCATGAGACAGGCATCGAGCGCTCGTAACGGATACGCAACCACCGGGGATTTTAACACATCCTCAACCGTGATTTTCATTGGTCCATGCGCATACGGATTGAAACGCGCGTAATTGTGGTGCTTGACAGAAATTTCTGCCATTGTTTTTCTGAACGATTCCTCTTCTTTCCCGAAGACCTTCCAGTATTTCTGCGCCATGACTGCGTAATAGCCCGTGTAGATATGCCCAAGCGGAGATTCCCAATCTTTATCCGCCGCGCAGGAGATGAGGAAGTTCCCCTCGTCGGTCGGCACCTCATCCATCCGCTCCCATCCCATGCACAGCACGCAGTCGGAGTATCCCGAAGCCACGGCTTTCATGCCTTCCCAGAGCGTCGATCCCCCCGTCGCACCACCTGTCTTCACCCCGATATTGCCGAGAGGATCCAGGCCGAGCCTGTCGTGAATAACTGCTTCGCCGAGTAGCTGATCGCCAAAATGATCTGCAAAATGTCCATAATAGCACGTGTGAATGTGCCGCTTCAACTCGGCCGGCTCCATATCGAGCATTTCCGACGCCATCGTTAAGGCATCAATACATAGCTCTTCCGTCTTTTTGCCGGGAAAAGCCCTGTCGAACTTGGATTGCCCCGCCGTGACCAGATATACGGGACGCATAAGCTTTGGAATCTTAAGTTGTTTTTCCGAAAATTTTATCATTGTTTTCCCTCCCAGCTGTTCAAATTTTTTAGTATAAATCGCGCGTGAATACCCATGAATACTCCGCGCATATTCACATAGTCCCCACCCACAACGCTATGGCTCTTGCTTTCGATGTATTGGTGATGTGCTGTTTTCCGGGTTCGGTCCAGAAATGCACCATATCGCCCTCGTTAAGCATAATTACTCGCTCTTCGTAAGTCAGTTCAAGCGAACCTTTAAGAACACAGAGAACTTCCTGGCTCATTTTTATTTCTTTCCGCGCTGGAATGCTTTTTCCGGGCTCAATAATCAGCACGGCGCTGTCAATATTCCTCCTCGATTCCGGCGGCAGAAATCTTCGCGTTGCAAAACCGACCCTCGGAACATCAGCATCCAGAACATCCTTTTTACGGATTACCGATATTCGCTCCTGATTCTGAGCAAGCTTTATTACTTCTCCTACATCACAGCCAATGGCCGTGCAGATGTTCATGAGCGTATCAACCGACGGAGAATTCACATTGTTTTCAATCTGACTCAAAAAACCTTCAGAGATACCCGCTTTACCTGCAACAACCTTAAGCGTCATTTTACGCTCTTTGCGTTTCAAACGAATAACCGAACCAAGGTCCATTCAATCCTTTTGTAAATATTTTATTATATAAATATATGATAATTATTAATATTTACTTAATATAAATGTTAATAATTTTTGTCAATTATTTTTTTGAATTTCCGAACGCATATAACTGAAAATATATTGAGTATGAGGGGCGATCTAAAATCTATTTGTTTTGAAGTATTTATCTTCATTATGAGAAAAAAATTGGCGGTCATCTGAAATGGCCGCCAATTCTCATTTGCGCTCTGTAAACCGTAAAAGCTATTTTGTTTGGGTTTGCGATTTGCCGGACTCTCCCTTGAAAAGCTTATCGAGTTCCTGTCCGTCAAAATTCACTTCGAAATCATCAGTAAGCACCTTGAGTTGATCAAAGAACATATAGACTTCATCTTTGACCGATGCGTTAGGATCAGCTCTCAAGACAAAACGCACAATTTTAATAAACTTCGTTTGGGGGAAAGTATCAACTTCCTGAGGAATGCTGATCGGGATGTACGCCTTCATCGGCCTCCAGCCCACAAAATCTGTTTTCCCCATTTTGAGGATGTACACCCTGTTCTGGTAATCTTCAATCCAGCATTCGAGGTGATAGGGATGGCCGCGGGAATGGACCCACATTGAAACGCCTTTCGACCTTCCGGGAAGGATGATGCCGCGCACCTTTTTACCCTGTTCATCGGCAGGCGTAAGTTGCGGATTCACGGGCGGTTCGATATGCACGGAATTGTAGCCGGGGTAGCGGAACTTAAAGTGCAGACCATAGATTTTTTGCACTCTGTCCATTTCATTATTTTTAATTCCAAGCTTGTTGTGCGACCATTCATCAGGCCTCATGTCGCTCGGACGCCCCGGAATGATCTTCTGTTCGAGAATGGGAACAGGATTTTTATCCTTTTTATTTGGATCTTTAAGCACTGGCGGGGTCGCAGTTAACCTCCATCCATCGCCCGATCCGTCACTTGGTTCTGCTTTCGAAGGGTCTTCGAAATCTTCAATCACAAAAGCCTTCATCTGTTCTGCACTGATATCCGGGTTCACATTCGTTACCACCCTTGGATATGCGCGCTGAGGAACAAGATACAGACCCAACACAACACATGCGCTTACAGTTATCATTTTACGCGTTGTTATCATATAAATTCCTCCCTTCCTTTATCCCAGTTTTACCAGTTATCCTTAATGGTTGTATCACCCGTAAACTCAGAGAGGTCGGTGCGAATTCGGAAATTATCCAGATAGAAATAGAATGTACCGGGTACCTCATATGTGTCGGATTCCACAAAGAATGAAACAAACTGGAGATTCTTATCCAGAAGCGCATACCGTGTCGACTGCGGAAGCCAGCCGGGAACTACTACCGACATTTCCTTCCATCCCCAGAAATCAAGGCGCCCCATTTTTAGCTTATGCAGATTTCCCGTATAATCACGGAGCTTCACATACAGTGTGTGGCGGAATTTCCTTCCAAGAACCCACACACGTATTTCTTTCGCCTTGCCGCGAATAACATATTCGTTCGGAGGAAATACTTCCACTCTGTCGAACCCTCGATCCATAAAATACGTACGAACACCAAGCACATACTTTATTTCATGCTCAAACCCGTTTTCATCGGTGCCTTTGTCTTCACCACCTTCCAGGCCAAGATCTTTTGAGGGAACCACCGAGACCGAACCATCATCATTAACGATACGCGGACGACCCTCAATCTTTCGCGTTTTGGTTTCACCTAAAGGGCAGGTGGCCATTGCCCTCCAGTCCTCACAATTTTCAAAATCATTCATCCAGTCCCACACAAGGCCCGTTTTTTGAACCTTGTCGTTTGCCGATTTATCAACGGGCGCAGCCTGTTGACCAATAAGTTTGCCATTTCCTACCAGGAATATCAATATTCCTATGAGGATCGACAGAATTACCGATTTAACCTCCCTTTTCATTCGAGTAACTCCTTTTAATAAAGTTTAAACACACAAAGAAACATTGATGATTGCAAAACACCACACTCCCCTACCCTTTTGGCCTCAAAGGGAATATGTACGTCACAAGATGCTAACCCTCTCCGATTATATATCGGCACAATAAGACGAAAAATTTACTATAAAACAACATCAAAGCCACAAATGATTATGATAAAATTCTTTTTCTATCAATATACTATTCCATCTCCTTGTCAACAACATTATTATTTCTTTAATAAATTTACCGCCGGTGGCAATTATTGCGAGATATATACATTGGCAAAAAAATAGTAAATGCGATTTTATAATTCCATTTGTGATAAAAATATTATATTTCGTGCATACCAACATCCCCCCCGTGCATGGCGAAAGTGAGTTTTTAGTCGAATATGGGATAATGCGGGTTAACGGGTGATGATTTTTGCGAGTTTTTCATCCAATATCCATACTGTATGCCAACAAT